>DATEGL010000179.1:0-3399 GCA_035280145.1 Candidatus Dormiibacterota bacterium
CACGAGCTCGCGATCGCCGAATACGCGGTTGGGGCCGCTAAGGACATAGACGACGCCATCAACGCCGCGCTCGCGGCGCGGAAGATGTGGGCTGCGACCTCGTACCACGAGCGCGCGGCCGTCCTGCTGCGTGCGGCGTCCCTGCTCGCGGGTCCGTGGCGCGACACTGTGAACGCCGCGACCATGCTTGGTCAGTCGAAAACGGTGCACCAGGCAGAGATCGACGCGGCGTGCGAGACGATCGACTTCTGGCGCTACAACGCGTACTTCGGCGACCAGCTGCTGCGCAACCAGCCGTTCAACGACGGCACGGCCTGGAACCGTCTGGAGTATCGGCCGCTCGAAGGATTCATCTTCGCAGTGAGCCCGTTCAACTTCGCCTCGATCGCCGGCAACCTGCCGACCGCGCCGATGCTGATGGGCAACACCGTGGTTTTCAAACCAGCCACTCAGACGCTCCTGGTGAGCCATTTCTACCTGGAGTTGCTGCTCGAGGCCGGCATGCCGGCGGGCGTGATCAACATGGTCAGCGGCAGCGCGGCCGAGATCTCGAACAAGGTCCTGAGCCATCCGGAGCTGGCCGGGATCCATTTCACCGGCTCGACCGAGGTCTTCCAGGGAATGTGGCGGGAGGTCGGTCAGAACATCGGCCGCTACCGCACTTACCCGAGGCTGGTCGGCGAGACAGGCGGTAAAGACTTCGTCGTGGCTCACGAGTCCGCTGACACGGACGCCCTGCGCACCGCTCTGGTGCGCGGCGCGTTCGAGTACCAGGGCCAGAAATGCTCAGCTGCCTCGCGCGCTTACATCCCGCAGTCGATGTGGAAGGCAATGAAGACGGAGCTGGTCGACCTCGTGGACGCCATTCCGCAAGGTGATGTCGCCGACTTCCGCAACTTCATGGGCGCCGTGATCGACGGCCGCGCGTACGCAAATCACATCAACGCGATCGAGTACGCGAAAAAGCAGGAGACCGCGAAGGTGGTCGCCGGCGGGAAAGGTGACGACAGGGTCGGCTATTTCATCCGCCCGACGGTCATCGAGACGACGGACCCCAACTTCAAGCTGCTGCGCGAAGAGCTCTTCGGTCCGATCCTCACCGTCTACCCGTACGCCGACGGCAAGTACGAGGAAACGCTCGATCTCTGTGACCGGACCAGCCCGTACGGCCTGACGGGTGCGATCTTCGCTACCGACCGGCAGGCCATCCGTAAGGCCTCCGAGAAGCTCGTCAACGCGGCGGGAAATTTCTACATCAATGACAAGCCGACGGGCGCGGTTGTCGGGCTGCAGCCGTTTGGCGGCGCCCGCGCGTCCGGCACCAACGACAAGGCCGGCTCCTTTCTGAACCTGATCCGCTGGGTCAGTCCGCGCGTCATCAAGGAGACGTACTCGCCGCCGACCGACCACCGCTATCCGTTCATGGAAGACGACCACGAGCGGGGCGCCCTCTAGCACTCCAGTTCGTTTCGAGGTCGATGGGGCGGTAGCGACCGTCACCATCGACCGACCGGCGGTGCGCAACGCTGTTGACCCCGACACCGCGCAGGCGCTTCGCGAGGTGTTCACCCGGTTCGAAGACGGCGAGGACCTCGCGGTCGCTGTTCTCACCGGGGCCGGTGGTACTTTCTGCGCGGGCTTCGATCTCAAGGCAATTGCCGAGGAGTCAGAGCCTCCAGACGAAGGCGGCGGCGGGCCCATGGGTCCGACGCGAATGCGCCTGACCAAACCGGTGATCGCCGCCATCGAGGGTTACGCGGTCGCGGGCGGCCTGGAGCTGGCCGTGTGGTGCGACCTGCGCGTCGCTTCTCGCTCCGCGACGCTGGGCGTCTTCAACCGGCGGTTCGGCGTGCCGCTCATCGACATGGGGACGATCCGCCTCCCGCGCCTCGTCGGACAGGGTCGCGCCCTCGACCTGATCCTGACTGGCCGACCGGTGGGCGCCGAAGAAGCGCTGGGGATGGGACTGGTGGACCGGCTGGTGGAGCCAGGCCAGGCATTGGCGGCGGCGCAAGACCTGGCGCGCCAGATTGCAGTGTTCCCGCAGGCGACGCTGCGCGCCGACCGCATGAGCGTTCTTGGCCAGTGGTCGCTCGGCATCGATGAGGCGGCATCCGCAGAGCACCATGGCGGCGTGAAGGCGATCCGAACTGGCGAGGCACGCGAAGGCGCACGACGTTTCGCCGAGGGTCGGCGGAGGCACGGTAAGGTAAACCTGTCTTGACAATTACTGTCTAGACAGTTAATCTCTGAACGTGGCAGTCGCTCAAGACGATGCAGTCGGCGCGCGCGAGGAGGAGCAGGTCTCGTCTCTGGTCTTCCATCTCGGGCGCGAGCTGCGCACCGCCCTTGATCGCAGGCTCGCCAACCACGGAATGACCTCCCAGCAGGCTGCGCTGCTCCTGCTTTCGAGGCTGCTGCGGGAACCCAACCCGATCAAAGTCGCTGAGCGGCTCGGCACCGACACGGCCGGCATGACTCGGCTGATGGACCGCCTTGAGTCGAAGGGACTGATCTTCCGCAAGGTGAATCCGGACGACCGCCGCTCGATCGTGATCGTGCTCGGGCCGAAGAGCAAGCATGTGCTGCCGCGGCTGATCCCGGAGTTCCGGCACGTCGAGGACGGTCTGCTCGACGGATTCAACAAGCACGAGGTCGAGCACCTGCAATCGATGCTGAAGCGGCTGTTGAAGAACGCGCGAAATCTGAATCACTAAGGTGGGAAAGATGGCTCCAACCGTCATCGAGGCGAAAGGCCTCGTCAAGAAGTACGGCGACCTCGAAGCTGTTGCCGGGATCGATCTCGAGGTCCACGCGGGCGAGATCTTCGGCTTCCTGGGACCCAACGGCGCGGGCAAGTCGACCACGATCTCGATGCTGTGCACGCTCCTCACGCCGACGGCCGGCGTCGCTCGCGTGGCGGGCATCGACGTGGTTCACGATCCCGCGGCCGTGCGCCAGCGCATCGGCCTGGTCTTTCAGGATCCGTCGCTCGACGACCAGCTGACGGCCCGGGAAAACCTTGAGTTCCATGCCTTCATCTACAGCGTGCCGGCCGCGGAACGGACGCGCCGCATCGCCGAGATGCTGGATCTCATGCAGCTGGCCGATCGGGCGTCGTCCCAGGTCAAGACGTTCTCAGGCGGCATGAAGCGTCGCCTGGAGATCGCGCGCGGCATGCTGCACCAGCCGCAAATCCTCTTCCTCGACGAGCCGACGCTCGGCCTCGACCCGCAGACGCGAAAGAGCATCTGGACCCACCTCAACGAGCTGCGCGGCAAGAAGGGCGTGACGATCTTCATGACGACCCACTACATGGACGAGGCGGAGTACTGCGACAGGATCGCGATCATCGACCACGGCAAGATCGTCGCGGTCGGCACTCCGGACGAGCTGAAG
>DATEGL010000180.1:0-12126 GCA_035280145.1 Candidatus Dormiibacterota bacterium
TGGCTGACGCCGAGGAGGCGCGCCGCCTCGCCGGTTGTCAGCAGCCGGGCGCCATCGGGTTCGTCCTGGAGCTTGTCGGCGAAAGCTTCGACCTCTTTGACGCTGAAGCGGCGGTGGCCACCCGGGGTGACCAGGGCGGGCTTCAAGAGGCCTCGTGCCACTGCGCGCAGCACTGTCGCCTGGCTCACGCCAAGGCGGGCGGCTACATCTTTCGAACTGATCAATCTCTGCAAAGGCGTCTGCTACGACTAACGGATCCATAGCAGAAAGCAGTCGGCAGGCAACCAACTATCTGCAGGCGAGGGCTTGGGATTTCACGAGCGGCGCAGGCATTTCGTCGTTGAAAATGTGCAATGATCGAGCAAAACAATCCTTGGTTCCGTGCGAAACTCTTCGCTGCGCCAGTGTGGCGCGGACCTTCAGAAAGGAATCGAGGAACCCAGGAATCATCGTTAGTTAGAACCTCACCCCCCGCAGCCAAGCTCGGAGCCGGTGTCGAGAAATCGCCCGGCCCGAGCCTTTTTAGGGGGTTGTCGTAGCCAGCCAGTCTCTGACCGCCTCCCCCCACGGCCGCAGCGCGCGATACCGGATCGTGCCGAGGCAGCCATTGGCCGGCCGCTTCGCCTGAGCCGGGTAATCGCCTGTCTTGACGGGCACGACAGTAGCGTCAAGACCAGCTTCGAAGAGCACCGTACGCGCGAACACCTCCCAGCTCGGGCAGCCGTTGGCCACCGCGTGAACGATGCCGGCAAAGCCTTCACCGGCGAGCTCGACAGCCGCCGCCGCGAGGTCCTTGGCGTAAGTCGGGTTGACGGTCTGATCCGAGACGACCCGCAACGTTTCCCCGGCGCGCGCCCGGTCCAGGATTCGCATCGGGAAGCTCGCCGGACCCCCAAAGACGCCTGCCGTTCGCACCACGAGGACATGCGTGCCGACCTCGAGGATGCGGCGCTCGCCGTCTAGCTTGGATTGGCCATAAATCGACAGCGGCGCGGGTTCGTCGGATTCGAGGTATGGCTCGGCTCCCCTGCCGTCGAAGACGAAGTTGGTAGAAAAGTGAACCATCTCCGCCCCGCTCCGCCTGCAGGCGACCGCAACGTTGTATGGCCCATCGGAGTTGACCGCGAATGCTTCGCGCCAATCGCTCTCCGCACCATCGACCGCGTTGTAGGCCGCGCAGTTGAAAACCACTTCTGGCCGGCGCGTCGCGATCGCCGCCTCTACAGCGCCGGCATCCGTGATCGATGCCTGGTCGTGAGTGACTCCGGCGTCCGTTCCCAGGAGGCGGACGAGCTCGCGACCAAGCTGTCCTTCGGCACCGAAGATGAGCGCTTTCAGAGCGCTTCGGCTTGGTCCGCGGACGTCACACCGGCGTGCTGCTTAAGCAGCGCTGTGATCTCCTCCTCTTCCATAGGCCGGCCCACAAGAAATCCCTGGGCCGCGTCGCAGCCCGCTTCGAGGAGGACCGTTTCCGCCATTCGGTCCTGCAGGCCTTCCGCCACAACCCGCAACCCGAGGTTGTGACCCAGACCCACCGCCGACCGCACGATGGCGCCCGAATCGGGGTCCGTCGCGAGCGCGGCCACGAAGGAGCGGTCGATCTTGATCTCGTTGACCGGCAGCCTCATCAAATAGAGCAGCGACGAGTAGCCGGTGCCGAAGTCATCGAGCGCGATGCGGACGCCGAGCTCATGAAGGCGATGCAGCGCCTTCGCCGCGACCGCCGCCATGGCGACGCCCTCAGTGATCTCCAGGGTCAGGCGCTGCGGCTCGACGTTGAAGTTGCTCAAGGCACGCGCAACCATCTCCTCCAGCGAGTGGTCCTCGATGTTGCGCGGCGACACGTTGAGGGAAACCGAGACGTCGAGCCCGTCGGCGATCCACGTGCAGAGCTGGGATAGAGCCGAATCGATCACCCAGGCAGTGAGCGGATGGATGATGCCGGTCTCTTCAGCCATCGGGATGAAGCGGTCGGGGGGCATCAGGCCCTCACGTGGGTGATTCCACCGCACCAGCGCTTCGACCGCCTGGATGGCGCCTGTCGCAAGCGTGATCTGCGGCTGGTAGTGCAGGACCAGCTCGCCCTGCGGGATGGAGCGTCGCAGCTCGCCGGCCAGGCCTGAGCGGCGCATCGTCTGCGCCTCTTGCTCAGGCTGGTACTGCGCGTAGCCGCCGCCCGCGCGTTTGGCCACGTACATGGCCACGTCGGCGCGTCGCAGCAAAGTGCTCGGGTCGTCGCCATGAATCGGATACATCGCGATGCCGATCGAGGCGCCGGTTTCGACCATCTGCTCCGCGATCGCAAACGGCCCCTCGAGCGACCCGAGGATCTTCCGCGCAGTCCCGACGACGTCCTCCGGGTGCCTTGCGTCGGTGGTCAGGACGGCAAACTCGTCACCGCCAAGTCGGGCGATTGTGTCGGTGGCACGAAGCACGCCCCGCAGCCGTGCTGTGACCTCCTGCAGCAGGCTGTCGCCGCGGTCGTGACCGAGCGCGTCGTTGATGTCCTTGAAGCGGTCGAGGTCGAGCAGCAGGACGCCGAACATCTTCTGATTGCGCCGCGCGTTCAGCAGCGCCTGACGGAGACGGTCGCCGAACAGGCTGCGGTTGGGCAGGCCCGTCAGCGCGTCGTGCAGTGCCTGGTATTCGAGAGCGTCGGTGTGGGCCTTGCGTTCCGAGATGTCACGCAGGGTCGCGATGAACAGGTGGCGTGAGCCGACCTGCATCGAGCTGACGACAAACTCGAGCGGAAACAGGCTGCCGTTCTTCCGCTTGCCCATCGTCTCGTGGGCGCCGCTCACTGGCATATCGAGCTGGAGCCGCCGCTGCAGGTAGTTGTCGAACGCGCTCCGGTGTGTGGTTGCGATCAGGATCTCCGCCTTCTGACCCATCAGCTCCTGTTCCGAGTATCCGAACAACTTCGAGACGGCAGGGTTCACCGATTCGATGGCGCCGACCTGGTCGATGGTGGCGAGACCGTCGGAGACGTTGTCCAGCACAGAGCGCATCCGCTTCTCGCTCTCCTGCAGCGCCACCTCTGCGCGCTTGCGCTCGACGAACTCGCCGATCTGCGAGCCGACGTCGTTCATCACCGCGATGAGGCCGTCATCGAGATCGCGCGCCGCCCAGGTGTGGAGTGAGATCATGCCGACCACTCGGCGTCCGCTGCGCACAGGAAATCCGACGATTCCATGCAGGCCCGCCGACAGCGCCGCGGCCGCGCGCGGCGACGGATCGCCCGCGAGTTCAGGCATCGCGACCGGCGCCCCCGACGCCCAAACGCTACCCGCAAGACCTTCGCCGCGGCGGTAGATCACCTGCGTCGCGGTCGCCTCGAAAGCGGCGGTATCGCGGCCGGGTCTTTTCCACGACGTCACAAAGTGCATCGCCTCGCGTTCCGGGTCCACCTCCCAGTACTCGGCCAGCTCCCAATCGAGGGTCCGGCAGAGACCTTCGAGCACACCAGGCGCCGCTTTGTCCCACTCCGGCGATGCGACCAGGGCCGCCGTCACAGCAAACCGCGCCGCCTGCAGCACCTCTGCTCGTTTGCGCCCGCGGATGTCGACGGCGACCGTCTGGAAGTAGGTCGGCTTACCGTCAGCCGCGCGCACGAGACGCATCGTCAGGTCGACCCAAACCTGATCGCCGTCTTTGCGGACGTATCGCTTCTCGATGCGACGACCTTCTTCATCGCCGGCGAGCATCGCGGCCATCGCTTCCTTGAGCGCCGGCACGTCATCGGCGTGCGTGATGTCGAGGAGTGAAAAGCTGCGCAGCTCGTCGGCGCCATATCCGACCAGTTCGCAGAACGCCGGGTTGACGGTCGTGATCCTGCCGTCCAGTCTCGTGAACGCCATCCCAGCCTGAGCCTGTTCGAAGAGCGTGCGGAAGCGCTCTTCGATTTCGCGTTCCGACGCTTCCGCGCGACGCCGCTCGCTGATGTCGCTGACGATGGCGAGCAGCTGCGTGCGTCGGGTGGCGACCCGGTGGATGGCCACCTCGACGTCGACCCGACCGCCGGCCTTGGTCATGATGCCCGACGTGTAACGGGCAGGTGCGTCGCCCCCAGCCAGCCGTTGCGCAAGCTGGTCGGTGATGCGCTGGCGGTCCTCTGGCGGAGCCAGGTCGATGAGGCTCGGAAGCTCCGCCAGTTCCTCACGCGTGTAGCCGGTCAGGTTAACGTACGCGTCGTTGCCGGCGACGAAGCGGCCGTTCTCGGTGATCAGCAAGCCCTCGCCAAGGTCGCTCAGCGTCGCCAGAAGCGAGCTCTGGCGATCGATCTGGGCGGCGATGTCGCGAGCGACCGCACGGCTGGTGAGAAGCGCGAGGGTGCCGAGGCCGACGAGGACCAGCGTCCAGACCACGACCGAGCTGCTCGAGACCATCAGTTGAGTGACGGCGTAAACCCACAGCGCTCCCAGGCCGAAGATCGCGACGCCGAACACGTATCTGAAATGGCGCGAATGGAGCCCAGCCTCGAAATACAGAAACATCGCGGCGAAGCTCACCGCGGCCAGAGGCGGAAGGTCGTCGCCCAGCCACTTGCCCGCCACGCCGAGGACCAGGTCGATGAGGACCGCGGCCGTGATCATGATGGGCAGCTGGGCGCCGATGCCGGCCGGCATCCGGGTTGCCTTGAGCGCGATGCAGATCACCGCAAAGACCACCCCGACGCCGATCAGGGCCGCCTCGACGCGAAGGACATCGGACGGTGGGCGGGCCTGCCAGATTCCGTACGAAACGGCCGCGATGATGGCCGCCGCGGCCACCGCATTGACCAGGAACGGGTTCCAGGAGCGCGCCGGCCGGGAGACCGCGGTGGCCGCCCATGCCTCACCGAACAAAGGATCGACAGGCGCCCGGGCCGAATGTTGCTGTTGTGTCAAATCGATGGAACGATAACGTTCGCGCCTCGATTTTGAGTTCACATCGCACCCGGCGCATGAGGAGGTGGCCCCAGGCCGGAGGGGCTGAGTGCTACTTGCTCTTGGCGGGTGGCCTCTGGGGAACAGTCCGTTTCAAAGGCGGGCGGCGACCGGCGTGGAGGGGGTTAACCTTGTCGCCGTCGCCGTCCTTACCCAACCGGCTAGTCCGGCCGGCGGTTGCGTGCAGGGTACGCAGCTTGGCAAGGCGCTCTTTCTTGGCCGCCAGGGCGGTCTTGAGCGCCTCCGAGAGCTGCGAGTCGTTCATGGGGACCACCCGAAGGCGGGCCTCGAGCTCGAGGACCTCGACTTCAGCCCTTGTGAGTTCTAGATCGATGGTTTTGGACACTGTATTCCTCGCCTATACGGTTCAAAGCTACAGAACGAAATAACTACCCCGCAAGGGTTCAAGTTATGTCTTTAACCGGGCAGCATGTAAACGTCAACCACGGCCACCCCAGAAACGCAAAACGTCCCTGCCGCGCACAGCATCTGGTCGGTCAGGCGGATCGAAACCGCGCCAGAGTAGCCGGCTCGGCAGGCCGTGTTGCAGTTGGCGGGCACGGTCACGACGATCGAGCTCCCGCTGGCGGCTGCCGTGAAGCCGCGGGGCGGACCTGCGGGCGCCGGCGGGCAGATGATGGAGTTGGGAGGGCAATAGCTCGAGGTACCTACGACGGCGACAGTCGGGGTGCCACGGCCGCCTGAAAAGGGGATCTGGGCGGTGCACGAGTTGATATAGGTGCCGAAGCACTGGTACGTGCCCGACATCGAGATGTGATCCAGCATCCAGAACTTGGGAGCTATGGCCGCGGTGCCGCCGAGCACGTCGCTCACCTGGACTGTGAACTGGAGCCAGCCGGACGCGCCCGTAAAAGTCCCGGTGAGCGAGAGCCCAGAAAGCGCGGTGCCGGCGGGAAGAGGTCCATGGGTGAGGGTGTAGCTGTAGGGGCCCAATCCGCCGCTCTGCTGGCCGAAGCCGCCGCACGCAGAGACACATCCCAGCTCGACGTAGCAGTAGGTCTCACAGCTCGGGATCAGGCTGGCCGAGAGGGCGGCGGCAACCGTGATCGTGCCGGGAAGCGTGGCGGAGCTGTCTCCGGAGTCGGCGGCCTGGACCGTGAAGGTGAAAGTGCCCGCCACAGTGGGAATGCCTGAGACCGAGCCATCGCTCCCCAGTGCAAGCCCGCCCGGTAGAGCGCCGGCGCTCACCGACCATTTGTAGGGCGCTCGTCCGCCTGTAGCGGAGAGTGCGACCGGCGCGTATGCGACGCCCACCTCACCGCCATGGAATGCCCCACCGGCGGCGACCGCGACGGGCACGGTGGGGGTGGGTAACGGAGACGGAGTCGGCGTCGCGCTCGGGGCGGTGAGGTTCACATTTCTCACCGCCGAATTCGGCGGCGCGCACGCGAATGCGGGCAACAAGAAAGCTGCCAGCGCGGCGGACCATTTCCCTCTCACGGCTTCACTTCACGCACGAACGCGACGCGAAAGTTTAATGAGAAGGTGGCGAGTTTCAGTCAGTCCAGGCTGATGGCGTCGCGCAGCTTGTCGAAGAAGCCCTTCGTCACCTTTTCCGGTTTGCCGGTCAGACCACCGACCTTGCGCAGCAGCGCCCTCTGCTCGGGGTCGAGATCCTTAGGCACCACCAGCTGCACGACCACGTACTGGTCTCCCCGCCGGCCGCCTCGGACATCGGGCATGCCCTTGCCCTTGAGCCGGAAAGACTGGCCATGCTGCGTGCCGGCTGGGATGGCGATCTCGACCGGACCCTCCAGCGTAGGAATCTCGATCGTGTCGCCCAGTGCCGCCTGCACGATGTTGACCCGCAGCTCGTAGATCACGTCCTGGTCGTGGCGGGCCAACTGGGCGTGGGGCCGGACGCGAAGCACCACGTAGAGGTCACCTGGCGGGCCGCCTCGTAGCCCCGCCTCGCCTTCTCCACTGATCCGGATCTGCGAGCCGGAGTCCACGCCGGCGGGAACCGAGACTGCAAGCCGCTTCGTCTTCTGCACCCTGCCGTGCCCACGGCATTCGACGCAGGGGGTCTTGAGAATCCGGCCCGCCCCGCTGCACGTGGGGCACGTCGAGCTGGTCATGACCTGGCCGAATATCGACTGCGCGGTGCGCCGCACCTGGCCCGCGCCGCCACATGTCGGACAGGTCTCCTGTCGCGTGCCTGGTTCGGCCCCGCTGCCGGAACAGCGTTCGCACGTCGTCAGGCGGGGCACGTCGATCTGCTTCTCGACGCCCGTGAACGACTCCTCGAACGTGATGGTCAGGTCGTGGCGGAGGTCGTCCCCGCGATTCGAGCGTTCGCGTCGAGCGCGCCCGCCGAAGCCGCCTCCAAAAAACGTGTCGAAGATGTCAGCGAACGGCATGTCGGAGAAGTCGACGCCGACCCCACCCGACCCAACAGCCGAGTGGCCGAACAGGTCGTAGCTGCGGCGCCGGTCAGGGTCGGAAAGCACCGAGTACGCCTCGCTCGCCTCCTTGAATCGCTCGTGCGCCACCGCGTCATCGGGGTTGCGGTCCGGATGTGAGTCCATCGCGATCTTGCGAAAGGCCCGTTTGAGCTCCTCAGATGACGCCTGCCGTCCGACTCCAAGCACCTCGTAGTAATCGCGCTTGACAGCCACGGGCGATCAGGAAGTTTCGGTTTCTTCGGGGACCGAGGGCTGGCGCGACACCTTCACCAGGGCGGGCCGGACGACGCGATCGCGCAGGCGGTATCCGCGGCGCAGCTCGGCGACCACGGTGTCCTCTGGGTGCTCGGTCGACTCTTCATGGCCTACCGCCTCATGCAGTTTCGGGTCGAACCGCGACCCCACCGCATCGATCGGCTGCAGGCCATGCGTACCGAGGGCTTCCTCGAGCTTGCGCACGCTGAGCTCCAGGCCTTTCGCCCACGACTCGTCCACGCCAGCCGGCATGTGCTCGAGCACGCTCTGCAGGTCGTCCAGCACCGGCAGCACTCGGCCGATCAGCTCGGCGGACGCGTGCTGGATGGTCTCCAGCTGGTCCTGGCGCGCGCGCTTCTTGAAGTTGTCGAAGTCGGCCGCCAGGCGGAGGTATCTGTCCCTGGTCTCGGCGAGCGCGGATTCCAGCTCCGCGATCTTGCCTTCGTAAAGAGCAATGCTGGCCGCGAGCTCTTCAGGGTCGCGGGGATGCTTGTGAGAGGTCATCGAAGTGTAGATACCTCGGCTGACCCTGAGTTCAAACTCCCAGCTCTGCCATGCGGTCGCTGGCGCCGCGCGCTACAGCCTGGAGGCGTGCCACCGTCTGGCTGTACGCCATGCGAGTCGGGCCGATCACTCCCAGGACGCCTTTGAGCTTCGTGGTCGGACCGTATGTGGTCAGCACGACAGCGCAGCCCTGCAATCCGCTCAAAGCGTTCTCCGACCCGATGACGATCTGCAGGTCGGAGTCACCGATCAGCTGGCGCAGCAGCAAGGTCAGATAGCGGGTCTCCTCGAGCACTTCCAGCACCTGGTGCAGGCGCGACGATTCTGCGAACTCGGGCTGGCGAAGCAGATTGCGCACGCCGTCGTGGACGACAAGGCTCTCGGAACCCTTCTCGTAGAGATCGAGGACGGCGATCACCCGGCCGAGCAACTCTTTCTCCAGACCCAGAGGCGCATCGTCGTAATAGCGCCGCGCCTCATCGGAGAGGTGCCCGCTCAGCGACTGGTTGAGCTTCGCCGCAAGCTTCGTCAGGAGAGCTTGCGTTGCCGGCTGGGCCGTGTTCACGACTTGCTGGCGAAGTAGGTTGCCTTCGAGCAGAAGGATCAGCAGCACCTCCTGCGGCTCCAGGGACACGAGATCGACATGTTTGATGCGCGCGAGGGAACCTTGTGGCGCGCTCGCCACCGAGGCGTTCTGGGTCACAGCCGCCACTGTCATGGCCGCCCGCTCCACCATTCCCTCCACATCCGCCGGGGCGGTGCGCAGCTCGTCCTGGATGAATGCCTTGACCCGTTCCGGGATGGGCTCGAGCTCCATCAGAAAGTCGACGAAGTAGCGATAGCCGGAGTCGGTTGGCATGCGGCCCGCGGAAGTGTGCGGCTGGGTGAGGTATCCGAGGTCGGAGAGCTCCGCCAGCTCGCTCCTGATGGTCGCCGACGACAGGTTCACGAAGTACCGGCTCTGCAGGGCGTGCGAACCGACTGGAACGGCGCTGGTCGTGAACTCCTGGACGACCGCTCGCAGGATCGCCTGCTTTCTGTTCTCCATACTTCAGCACTCTCCCGTGGAGAGTGCTAATCAGAGTACAGCCAGGGCGATCTGGTTGTGGAGGTCCATGCCCCGGCGAGTCGGCACGACCCGGCCGTCGACCCGGCGGATCAGTCCGGCCCGCCGAAGCCGAGTCAGTTCCTCGTCGAAGCCGGATACAACGGCGACCCCCTCGGCCGTACGCAGCCCAAGCATCAGGGTTTCGGCCGCCGCCTTCCGTGCGTCGAGCTCCTCACCGTCCGCTTTCGGCGTCGGGGTCGCGGCGATGTACTCCCGCGGCCGGGCGACATTCCACCATCGCCACGCGGTCGTGCCGTCAGTCGCGTACGAGTGGGCGCCCGCCCCGGCGCCGTAGACCGGCCGGCATCGCCAGTAGGCATGGTTGTGGCGCGACTCCAAACCCGGCCGCGACCAGTTCGACACCTCGTAGCGACGATAGCCCGCCGCCTCGAGCTCCTCCGAAGCCGCGTCGAGCTGGTCCCACTGGAGGTCGCTCTCGACCTCGGGCACTTTGCCTTCGGCCCGCCTCCGGTAGAGCAGGGTGCCCTCCTCGAACGAGAGGCAGTACGTCGACACGTGGTCAGGCTGAAGCGCGATCGCCCGCCGGAGGGTGTCCAGCCAGGTCTCCAGGCTCTGGTAGGGGACCGCATAGATGAGGTCGATGCTGATGTTGGCGAACCCCATTGCCCGGGCGAGACTGAACGCTCGCAAAGCCTGAGCTGCGTCGGTCTTGCGCTCCAGCACGGCCAGGGCGCGGGGATCGAATCCCTGCATGCCCAGGCTCAGGCGATTGACACCGCCGTCGAGCCACGCAGCAACTCTGTCGGCGTCGGTGCTCGCCGGGTTTGCTTCTAGCGTCACCTCCGCGTCGGGCGAGACGTGGAACGTGCGGTGTACGGAAGACAGCAAGCGGGCGACGAGCTCTGGCGGCAGCAGGCTTGGCGTGCCGCCGCCGAAGTAAACGGTGTCCAGCTGCCCAAATGGATAGCGCTCGCTCGCGAAGACAAGCTCTTTCTCGAGTGCATCGACGTAGTCAGGCATGAGGCGGTCCATTCCTGCATATGCGTTGAAGTCGCAGTAACCGCACTTGTGCCTGCAGAAGGGGACGTGGACGTAAAGGTGCCCGAACGCCTGTTGGCTATGCACCTTTGATCGTGTATCGCTGGCCGCGCGCCGCCTCCAGCTCGCGACGCAAATAGTCCGCCGCCTCCCGATCGTTCGCGACGAGCTCTTTGATCCGATGCCCCATCCGGTCCTCGACTCGAGCGATCTGCCTCCCGATCTGCTCGACGTTGGCCTGCTGCGAGCGGTACCGCTCACGCTTCCGCCACAGCCGTGCGTGCTCATCGCGCAGGTCGGCCACCGACCTCCGAACCTGACAGTCGAGACAGAGGCCGTCCCGCGTCTGCGAGCTCGGGACCTGTTTCGAGCAGTTGCGACAGAAGATGAGAAGGCTGCTCACTTGAGGTCGACCACCACCGCATTGCTCAGTTCCCGCAGTCGCTCGGGTTGAATCTCGAAGACCGAATCCGGCCGCCCGGCAGCGGCCCAGATGACGTCGTACCCGAAGAGGTCGCGGTCCATGAACACGGGCAGGTCGGACGCGTGCCCGAATGGCGGGACTCCGCCGATCGAGTAGCCCGTCGCCGCCCGTGCAGTTTCAGCGTCGGCCTTCGCCACCGGCCGGCCGGCGACCGCTCCCAGGCGGTTTTCGTCGAGCCGGTTCGCGCCGCTGACCAGGGCGACGACGGGCCTGCCTCCGGCCAGGAACACGAGCGACTTCACAATCTGCCCCACTCCGCAGCCGACCGCCCGCGCCGCGTCAGGAGCGGTTCGGGTGCCTGCCGGAAACTCCCTGACCGTGACCTCGAAGTCGGTCGTCGTCAGCCACTGCTCGAAGCGATTCACTGCGACGAGCATAGGTACTCTTTCCGGAATGCTCGAAACCCCATCCCGAGTCGTCGTCACCGGTGCCGCCGGATTCATCGGCTCGCACCTGTGCGAACGCCTCCTGGCGGACGGCCACCAGGTTGTGGGAGTCGACTCGTTCAGCGACTACTACGAGCGCGAGCGGAAAGAGCAGAACCTGAATCTGGTGCGCGAGAACCGCAGCTTCACGCTCGAGGAGGCCGACCTGGTCGACGCCGACCTCCGCCACGTCCTCGACGGCGCGGCTGTCGTGTTCCATCTCGCAGGCCAGCCCGGTGTGCGTCCGAGCTGGGGCAGCCACTTCGACCGCTACGTGCACGACAACATCGTCGCCACGCAGAGGGTGCTCGAGGCGCTGCGTGAAAGTGAGGTCCAGCGTTTGGTGTTTGCCTCCAGCTCGTCCGTGTACGGCGACGCGGAGATGTTTCCGACCAAAGAGACGGCGCTGCCGCGCCCGGTGTCGCCATATGGCATGACCAAGCTAGCGGCTGAGCATTTGACCTTTGTCTACATGCGCAACTTCGGGCTGCCAGCCACCTCGCTGCGCTACTTCACGGTCTACGGACCGCGCCAGCGACCGGACATGGCCTTCTGCCGCTTCATGGAAGCGCTGGTCAACAACGAGGCGATCGAGATCTTCGGCGACGGCGAGCAGACCCGTGAGTTCACCTACGTTTCCGACGCGGTCGACGGCACCCTGAAGGCTGCGTCTGCAGACGTTGTGGGCCAGGTCATCAACCTGGGAGGCGGGAGCCGCGTCACGGTCAACCGCGTCCTCGAGACCCTCGAGGACATCTCGCAGATCAAGGTCCGCCGGCGGCAGCTGCCCGCGGCGCCCGGCGACCCTCGTCACACGGGGGCGTCGATCAACGTGGCGCGCGAGCGCCTGGCCTGGGAGCCACGCGTGACGCTTCGCGAAGGGCTGGCAAAGCAGTGGCAGTGGTTCCAGGAGCTGAGACGCGCTAAGGGTCGAGCCGTTCTTCCGGCTTAGCCGGTCTTACCCGCCGAGGGCGATCTTCCAGGCGACCGCGGTCCGCTC
>DATEGL010000181.1:0-10085 GCA_035280145.1 Candidatus Dormiibacterota bacterium
GGGGTGCCGAGGTACGCAAAGATCAAACCTTCCAGCGTGGTCAGCCCGATGATCGCCCAGCCCGGGTGCGCGTTCGGAACGCCTCGGACCATGAAATAACCGAGCGTGAAACCACCGATCACTCCGAGCCCCGCCCCGACCCATCGGGCCAGATACTCGGAACGCTTCAAGGGTTACCTCCTCAAGAGACCGTCCTTAGAGACCCGGCCTCCTTTATGAATTCGCCGGACTTGATCGGTGAAGGAAATGCCGCGGAGAGAGCCTCCGCGAGCGTCCGTACCTCGATCACATCGAGGCCGGAAGGCCGGCCGGCTTTGGTACCGGCCGGAATCAAAGCGTGCGTCAAGCCGTGCCGCGCCGCCTCGTGAAGGCGGCGTTCGAGCTGGCCAACGCGACGCACCTCGCCTGACAACCCCAGCTCTCCGATCACGATCAGGCCGTCCGGCATTGGCCTGTTGCTATCGTTGCTGACGATCGACAGGGCGAGACCGAGGTCGGCGGCGGGTTCGGTGATGCGAATCCCGCCTGCCACGCTGACGAAGACGTCCGAGCTGCCGAAGGAATGCGCGAGACGCTTTTCGATGACCGCCAGGATCATGTGCAGGCGATTGATGTCGATCCCGTTGGCGATGCGGCGAACCATCGAGTTCTTGGTTGTATTGACCAGGCTCTGCACCTCGACGAGGAGAGGGCGGGTGCCCTCGAGAGCGGCAACGATCACCGTGCCAGGTGCGGCCGGACCTCCGGCGGCGAGCATGGCGGCTGAAGGATCGGGAACCTCCTCCAGCCCGGCCTCACCAATGGCGAAAACGCCGATCTCCTCGGACGAGCCGAAGCGGTTCTTGGTCGCGCGCAGGATGCGGAGCTCCTGGCGGCGGTCGCCTTCGAGGTACAGCACGGTGTCAACGATATGCTCCAGGACCCTGGGTCCGGCGATCGAACCCTCCTTTGTCACGTGGCCGACCAGGAAGATCGGAACTCCGATCTCCTTGGCGAGCCTCATGAGGCGAGCGGCTGACTCGCGGACCTGGGTCACGCTTCCGGCGCTCCCTTCGAACCCGGCGTCGGTGACCGTCTGAATGGAGTCGATGATCGCCAGCCCCGGCACCTCGGCCCGGATCGCGTCACAGACGGCGTCCAGATCGTTCTCGGCCAGGAGCAGGATCCCTGGCTCTAACGCGCCCAGGCGTTGAGCTCGCATCCGTACCTGGTGCCCCGACTCCTCCCCGCTGACATAAAGCACCTTGCCCGCCTTCGCCACCTGGGCGGCGGCATGCATCAGGAGGGTGGACTTGCCGACGCCCGGCTCACCCCCGATCAAAACCAGGCTGCCGGGAACGATTCCCCCGCCAAGGACCCGGTTCAACTCACCCCAGGCGAGCCGGGTCCGGGGCGCGTTTTCGGCCTCCAGCTCGACCAGCGAGACCGCCCGCACAGGCTGAAGTGGGCGCGACTTCGATTCGCGGGTGGCCTTCCGAACCTGGAACTCCTGGAGTGTGTTCCAGGCCCGGCAGTGCGGGCACTGGCCGGCCCAACGAAGGCTCTCACCGCCGCATTCGGTGCAGACAAAGGTGATGGTCGATTTGGCCATAGGGAGACTGTACGCATGGCGGGGCCCCTGGCAACGGCGCTCGTAGCCTTTTACGGGCCCGAGCGTTTCTTCTAGTGAGCGTCAAGGCGCCGCCCTGACTACCCCCGGGGCGGCGTCCCCTTCCGGCCCTTATCCTGCCCGTCGATGGACGCCTCCATCTCTCTCGACCGCATTCGCGAGGCCGTCGACGCCATCGATCCGGTCTTCATCAATTCACCACAGTTCGACTGCGAGTCCCTCAGCGAGCGCATCGGTGTGGCGACGGTGCTCAAGGTCGAATGCGTCAACCCGATTCGCAACTTCAAAGGCCGCGGCACCGACTATCTGCTGCACCGCTTGAACGACGAAGGGACTGGAATTGTCTGTGCCTCCGCCGGCAACTTCGGCCTAGGGATGGCCTACGCGTGCCGCAAGCGCGGCCGGACGCTCACCGTCTATGCCGCCCGCAACGCGAATCCGCTCAAGGTCGCGAGAATCCGCGCGCTCGGTGCGACGGTGGAGCTGCAAGGTGACGACTTCGATGCGGCGAAGGACCTGGCGAGGCGTCACGCCGAAGAAACGGCGGAGATGTTTGTCGAGGATGGATTGCTCGGCGCCATCGCCGAGGGCGCCGGCACCATCGCGGTCGAGCTGACGTCGCTGTCTGATCCGCTCGATGCCGTCTTCGTTCCGTTGGGCAACGGGTCGCTGGTCAACGGCGTAGGCGCCTGGCTGAAACACCATTCGCCGGCGACGAAGGTGATCGCGGTTTGCGCGGAAGCGGCTCCCTCCATGGCGCTGTCGTGGCAGTCGCGCAAACCAATCCTCGCCGCGAGCACCACGATCGCCGACGGCATCGCAGTGCGCGTTCCGGTGCCGGAGGCGGTCCGGATCATGAGCCGAACCGTCGACGACGTGGCGCTGGTCGGCGACGATGCGATGCTCGCTGCCGTGCGCCGCTTGCACGCCGACGCCGGGTTGGTGGTCGAGCCGGCGGGCGCGGTTGGAGTAGCAGCGATCGCTCAGCGCGCCACCGAGCTCGCGGGTCAGCGGGTGGCGACGATTCTCACCGGCGGCAACCTGACCGAGAAGCAGATTCGCGACTGGATCTATTGACGCTCCAGGTCCGCGAGGTGGTCGAGCGCGGCCAGCGGCCCGTTCTGCGTGAAGACGTCAGGCGCCGCCGCCTGCAAGTTGTTCTGCAGCAGCCCGGCCAGCTGGGAACGCAAGAAGAGCGGCAGCTGCGGCCGGCGCCTTGCGTAGGAGGTGACAAAGCGTCGAAGCTCCGGGTCGAGCATGCGCAGTGCCAGCTCCGCTGGAGTCGCCAGTGCAAAGGCGGCTGCCGGTTGAGGGGCAAAGGCCGGGCCCGGCACGTTGGATGGAGCCGGTGGCCCAGTTTGCGCCGCCTCGGTCGCCGGCGGCGCAGCATTCTGCTGTTCGGGACGCCCGCCAGGCAGCTGCCACAGCCACACCGCATCTGAATCCTTGACGGCGATGGTGCCGGCCGCCAGGTCGCCGAGACGCTTGCCTTTGCCATTGATAAAGAGCACAACGAGACCGACGCCGTACGCGTACGGCAAGAAGTCGACGATCCTCACGATGTTTCGGATACCGGCCTGAGAGAAGGTCATCGGTTCGCCCCGGTCTCCGACCGCACGCAGTCGAAACACTTTCTTCCCCAGCGTCTGACCGGACCAGAAGGCTTCGCAGGCCCAGAAGTAACCGAAGATGACGACGAACGCGCCAATGACCGCAACCAGGAAGGACAGAGTGTCCATGCCGGCCTGGCCGAGGGCGATGGCTGCAAACGCCACGGCGCCCAGAACGAACGCGAGGATCAGCAGGTCCAGGAGCTGGGCGATCGCCCGAGTCCCAAGCCCGGCGACCTGGTAGTCGAACGACACCCGCTCGGGCGTGCTTACCACGAGGTCGGTATCTGGGAGTGGCTGGTTCAACTCTTGGCTATTGTCCCCTTGTGCGCTCGGAAGACTTCGTCGCCCTCCGTCGGTACGACTGGAACCGGCTCGAAGACTTGCTCGCCAAGGCCGGCTCGGGCCACTTGAACGCGCTGTCCCCAGCTCAGGTCCTGACCATGGCCGGCCTCTACCGGCGCGCCACGGCCGACCTGGCCCGCGCGCAGCGCGACTGGCCGGGAGAGCCCGTGCATCGCTATCTCAACGGCTTGGTGGCGCGCGGCCACAGCGTCGTCTACCGCCGCGGAGGCGAGATCTGGAAGCGCATCAAGCGCTTCTATGCTGAGACGCTGCCGCGGACGTATCGCGCGTCGTGGCCGTTTCTCCTTGCTTCGTTTGGCCTTAGCTTCGTCCCCGCGGCCGTCAGCTTTTTCGTGGTGCTGGCAAATCCCGACGCGGCCTACGCGATCGCGCCACCCGACCTGATCGACCAGGTCCATCACCACCAGCTGTGGACGCACATCCCCGAATCCGAGCGCGTCGCCGCGGCCGGCTTCATCGCGACTCACAACATCCAGGTGGTGTTGCTCGCTTTCGCTCTCGGAATCTTTTTTGGCCTGCCCGTGATCTGGGTGATGGTCGTCAACGGCATCGAGCTGGGCGGATTGTTCGGGCTCACGACCGCGTACGGCCTGAGCGGTGGCCTTTTCGACTTCGTCATCGGCCACGGCGTGCTCGAGCTGTCGATCGTGATGGCGATAGGAGCGGCCGGGCTGATGGCGGGGTGGGCGCTGATCTCGCCTGGCAACCAGAAACGTTCGGACGCGCTGGTAGTCGCGTACCGGCGCTCGTTCGTCCTGCTGCTCGGGCTAGCGCCGCTGCTGCTCATCGCCGGCACCATCGAAGGCAACGTCTCGCCATCCGATGCGCCGTTTGGCGTGAAGCTCGCGATCGGACTCGGAACCGGGACGCTGCTCTACTCGTACCTGCTGATCGCGGGACGTGGCCGGTCTAGAGCAGCGCCCGCTCCTTGAGCTCCAGGTAGCGTTCCACCAGGGCGGGCGACAGTCGGCCCGCAACCACGTCGAGCCCAAGGACTCCTCCCCGCCGAAGCAGCTCGAAGCTCTCGCGCCGACTGGCGACGAACTCCTCGGCGGCCGCCCACTCGTAAGCGCGATTCGTGGTGACGATGGGATCGTCGCGCGCGCTCAGCACCGCCGGATCGGACATGGCGACCACAAGCACCAGATGCTTCGCGGCGAGGCGCAAGCAGTGGGCGACCAGCTCGCGCGATGCCTCGGGATCCTGCACGTCGGTGAGCACGACGACCATCGACCGCCGGCCCACGTCGAGCGCAAGGTGTGTCATCGCATGCCCGAAGTCCGGCTCCACGTACTCGGGCTTGATCGCGTAGAGCGCTTCGGTGATCCGTCGCAGCTGAGTCGCTCCGCGCTCGGGCTTGATGAATCCGGTGACGCGGTCGTCAAAGGTCATAAGTCCGACGCGGTCGCCGTAAGCCTGCGCTACCCAAGCCAGCATCAGCGCCGCATTGACAGCGTGATCCAGCTTGTCCAGATCTCCAGCCGGAGCCGTCATCAGCCGGCCGCAGTCGAGCGCGATGATCACCTGCTGGCCACGCTCGGCCTCGACCTCGATCACCACGGGGCGGTCGCGACGCGCGGTTGCGGTCCAGCTGACTCGGCGCACGTCGTCGCCGCGCACATACTCGCGGAGGCCGGCGAACGCCGTGGAGGCACCCGGCGGTTTGGCGCGCCGAAGCCCGGCCATCGCCCGCAGCCCCCGCCGCAATGAGAGCTGGATCCGCTTGATGGCGACGACGTTCGGGAAGACAGCGACCTCCTGCGGATCGGGCAACCGGACCTGCCGCCGCCACCACCCGTCCTGCCGCCAGACCTGCAGGTCGACCGGTCCGAAGCTGTAGGCACCGCGCTTTGGCGAGAAGGTTCGATAGCTGAGCGTGAGCACGCCACTCGGATCAAAGCGGCCGGAGATCTCGCGCGGCTCGGGCCGCAGTGCGGCAGGAGCGTGGTCGGCCATCCTCGCCATCAGGCCGGCGGCCGCGCGGTTGCGGATGACGACGGTCACCTCCTCAGGCTCTCCAAGCGAGTACGGCTCGGGCATCGAACGCCGGACCGTGTATCCCTTTCGCCCGGGAAGGAGAGCAAGGTCGCGCGCGGCGATGATGACCAGCCCGGTGTGGTAGACCACGGCGACAAAGCCGAGCACGGGCGCCGCAACCGCCAGCGCTATCAGCCCCGCGCCGATCGCCACCGCCCAGATAAGCCTCGGCTGCGGCGCCAGCCCGCGGACGAAATTCATTTCGCGAGATTGCGCTCGGGCGAAATTGCCGTCAGCGCGGAGGCACCACCCGACCCGCGACGGCGTCGAGCACGCTGTCCGGCGTCTGGCCGGCCACTTCAGCCTCGGGACGAAGGATCAGGCGATGGCGAAACGCCGGCGCGAGAAGCGCTTTCACGTGGTCCGGCGTCACGAACTCGCCTCCGTCGAACGCCGCATAGGCACGCGCCGCCAGCATCAAAAGCACCTCGGCTCGTGTGCTCGCGCCCAGCGCGATCTCCGGCGCGGCGCGCGTCGCAGATGCGAGGTCGACCACGTAGCGCCGGATCTTCTCGTCGAGCACGACCCTCGCCACCTGGGCGCGGCAGGCTTCGATGTCAGCGGCTCCCAGCGCGGGCTCGACGCCCGCCTTCGCCGGATCGCGCAGCTCGATGCCCGACTCCCAGCGGCGCAGCACTTCCATCTCATCGGCAGGCGCCGGGTAGTCGAGGCGAACCTTGAAGAGGAAGCGGTCCTGCTGCGCTTCAGGCAACGGGTAAGTGCCTTCGTACTCGATCGGGTTTTGCGTCGCCATGACGAAGAAGGGCGGCGGCAGCTGCAGCTGCTGTCCTTCGAGGGTCACGCCGCGCTCCTCCATCGCTTCGAGCAGCGCGGACTGAACCTTGGCCGGGGCTCGGTTGATCTCATCGGCGAGCAGCACGTTCGTGAAGATCGGTCCGCGACGCAGCGAAAAGGTGCGAGTCGCGAGGTCGAACACCGACGTGCCCAGGATGTCAGCCGGCATGAGGTCGGGCGTGAATTGAACACGCCCATAGTCGAGGGTGAGGGCGCGCGCAATTGATTTCGCGAGCAGCGTCTTGCCCGTGCCCGGCACGCCTTCCAGCAGCACGTGGCCCTGGGCGACGAGCGCGATCGCGCAAAGTCGGATGGCTTCGTCCTGGCCGACGATCGCTTTGGCGAGCTGGTCGCGAAAGCGGGCGTAGAAATCGGTGGCGGTCGTCGAAACCGTGTCCGTCATCGAGTCTTGCGGCCGGGAGCAGGATGGGCGATCGCGTGCAGCCGCCGGGCGGCATCAAGCAGGTCTCGCTCGGTTGAGGCGGACTGCAGCGAGCTTTCGACCTGCGCCAGCTCATTGGCCGCCTGTGGCGCGCGCACCCAAAGAGCCTGCCAGAAGCGATCCCGCGGCTGCATCGGAAGTCCTGTCCGAGCCGCAACCGACCGCTCCGTGGCGCTAGCGAGCAGCCCGAGTGTGACGGCCCGCGCGCTCGATCGCCGCAGTAGCTGACCCACGGCGACAGCCCACTCGACGTCGGACCGAGCAACCTCCGCGGGCCGCTCGACCAGCGGGCCGAACCGCCGGCCTCGCAGGACGAGTCCGAAGAACACCGCGACGAGGAGCCACAGCAGCCCTGCGCCCCACGGCGTCGCGACCCACGCCTGGGGTGCAAAGTCGCTGAAGGTCAACCCGTGGTGGTACTCGTCGAACGCCACGCTGACATTTGCGTTGGCGATGCCGAGCAGGTCGGCGAGCAGCCGGCCATTGTCGCCTTTCTCGAGGAAGCCGTTGCAGAGGACCAGCGGGTCGGCCAGCACCACCACCCTGCCTGCACCGATTTGCTGGATGTAGCCGGCGACGAAACCGTCCGATGTGCGAAGCATCGGAACCTGCGTGGCTGATGCAACAACCGGTGCGACGGCATCGCCGCCGACAACCCTCACCACACCGTCGATGACCGGCGGCGCAAGGTACTCGCCCCCGGCCTCAGCAGTGCTCGACCGCCTGACCTTGAATGCCCGATCCAGCTCAGGGTCGCCCTGCTCAGACGCGTAGACGAGGGTCCCGCCGCCGGAGGAAACCCACGTGCGTGTGCGGTCAGCCTCCTCTGGGGTGAAGGGGCTGGTGGGCGTAAACACGAACATGATTGAGCCAGCGTCGGGGGTGTCGAAGGTGCCCGTGATCTGCCTCGTTTGATGGCCCATGGCCTGGCTGAGCAGGAGCGCAGCGGACGAGCCGTTTGCCGCGTCGCTGTTCGAGCTGTGCTCGGGTGAATCCTGATGCGGCTGCAGCAGGAAAGCGGCCACCGCGATGACGGTCGCCACCGCGGCAAGGATCACCCATCCGCGGATGCCTCTCATGCCGCTTCCGTGGTGGTCGCGGCGGCGCGAAACCACGCGGCTACCGCCGCCGCCCTCGCGTAGCTCGCCTCGTCGACCTCCCGGCCGCCGTACACCGCTGCTTCGAATGGCAACAGGAGCGGCTGCAGGCTTCTGAAGTCCGGCGATTTGCGAAAGATCTCGCGGACGGTAAGCGCGCTGCCCGCCCAGGAATGCTCGCCGGCGAGCGTCGCTGCTACCGCCGCGCAAAGGGCTCGGATGGCACCAACTCGGTCACCGGCGGCAGCAAGGCGATCCGCGTCGGCGAAAAAGTCAGCGGGCGGCCGCGGACCTTCTGGCGAAAGCGCGAGCGACTGGCCGAGGCGCCCGCGGGCCGCCCGGAAGAGCACGAAGGCGACCGCGGCGATGATGGCAATCGCAACAACGTAGAAGGTCCACACCGGCGCCACCCCTCCGGAGCCGGACCCGAACAGCAACCGGAGGAGCGCCGCGATCCTGTCCTGCACCCACCGAACGAAGCGGTCCCAGAGCGAAGGCGGCCTGTGCAGGGGGTCGTACCGGCTCATGGACAGCACCTCGTGCAGTCGCCGCTGAGCCAGCTGGGGGTCTGCCGTTCGTGGGGGCTCGTCCAGGGCGTCCAGCAGGGCGGTGAGCCGAGCCCTGGCATCGTCGTACTCGGGCGGGCGTGAACGCAGGTCAGCGATGATCTCGGGCTGGCTTCTCCCTGTGCCCCTTACCAAAACGCTCAGCGCATCGATGGCAGGCACTGTGTCGGGGGCCGCGGCGCCCTGGAGGATCGCAAGCGCGCTCTGCACCGCATCGACGTACGGGGTCGGAGGCGGAGGCTCGGCGACGGCGACCACGGGCGCAAGCAGCAGCAGCGCCATGACGGCGGTCGCGGCCGCCAGAGCGCGCGCGACCAGAGAGCGAATCAGTGCGTCGCCGCCGGTGCGGCAATCCGGTACGCGATCTGGAACAGGTCGAGCGCCTCCTGGCGCACCCGCAGGTCGAAGTAGATGAGCACGACGACGATCTGAACGATCGGAGCTATCAGCGCCTGCACGAGGACCCCGCTCGCGGCGCTGATGGTCGCCGCTATGAACGGCGATACGAAGATGGCCAGCAAGGCTTGCCCGAGCTGGAGGAAAGCTCCCAGCGCCAGCGCGACCACCTCGTAGATCACGCCGATCAGGAAGAGGATCAGAAAGGTACGCCACCACCTGCCCTGCAGGAGCTGCCGGCTGCGACCGATGGCCGCGCCCAGGCCGATGTTCTCGATGAACATCGCCGGGGCCACAGCGATCCAGAGCACGAAGCCCCAGAGCCAGAGAATGAACGGCACGAGGCACAGCAAGATCGCGAGATACGCGGCGTAGACGTTGAAAAGCAAGAAGTACCCGAGCAGCGGAAAGTAGCGGCGCAGCACTCCCTGGAAAACGGCGCCTGGCGTGACGGGCCGCCCAAGCGCCGACTCGCAGGCCGCGTACGTCACCGCCGCGTGGCTGAACGGGAGGATGAGCAGATTCACCACGAGCGCCGCGGCGACGATCACCACGAAGAAGGCCGTCGCGCCGGCGCCGACCGGGACGTTGGCCGAGGTTGTGCTCGAAGACTGCAGGAGAAGCGAGAACCAACCCAGCAAGAGACCGACCAGCGCTGCAGATGGCACCGCGAGGATCACCGAGATCCCCGCGAACAGACCGAAGTGCCGCCGATACATCCGAAACGTCTCGTCCAGCAGGTCGCCGACCTCCAGCGGACGCAGCCGCAGGGGCGCCGGAATGCTCATGAGTCTGAGCAGTCTGACAGCCTAGGGCTTAGCCGGCGCCGTCCCTGCTGGTTCTTTTGCCTTGTGCTTGATAGGCGTGAACTTGAGGTCGTCCTCGCCCTCGACGTCGATCTGCACCGTGTCGCCGCGTGCGATCTTGCCGCGCAGAAGGTGCTCGGAAAGCTGGTCCTCGATCCGGCTCGTGATGACCCGGCGAAGAGGTCGCGCCCCGTACTGCCGGTCATAGCCTTCCTTCGCCAGCAGGTCCTTCGCCGCGTCGGTCACCTCGATCGTGATCTGCTGCTCGGCCAGGTGCTTGCCCAGCCGGTTCAGCTGCAGGTCGACGATCTCGCGGATCTGGTGCGTCGTCAGGCTCTTGAACACGACGACCGCGTCCACG
>DATEGL010000182.1:0-9358 GCA_035280145.1 Candidatus Dormiibacterota bacterium
TGCCTGCTCGCCGACTGCCGGAACCAGCGCGTGCTCAACCCCGCCGACCAGGACCGCGCCAACCGGGAGTGGGTGCCGGCGGCGGTAAAGGCGGGCCTGAAGCGCTTCGCCGTGGTCCTGCCGGTCAGCGACATGGCCGCCGGCCATCTGCGTGAGCGGCTGGGCAAGGTGTCCGACATCGAGACCGCCTACTTCACCACCGTCGAAGAGGCGCGGGAGTGGCTGAAGTCCTGAGGGCCTAACCTCTCCATCGGTGCCCGCAACCAAGAAGAAGGCCGCCCAGCCCGCCCAGCCCGCCCAGCCCGCTCTCTTCGACCTGAACGTCGAGAAGATCCTCGACCACTGGGGCGTTCCCGAAGCCGTCCGCGAGGTCATCGCCAACGCGCTCGACGAGCAAGCGCTAAGCGGCACGGCGGAACCGAAGATCGTCCGCCGGCGCGACGGCTGGCACGTCGAAGACTTCGGGAGGGGTCTCCGGTACCAGCACCTGACCCAGAACGAGAATCCGGAGAAGCGCCGGAAGGCGGACCTCGTCGTAGGCAAGTTTGGCGTCGGGTTGAAGGACGCGCTGGCGACGTTCAATCGACGGGGCATCGAGGTGACCGTGCACAGCCCATTCGCCGACATCTCGCTCCAGCGCGCCGCCAAGAGCAACTTCGCCGACGTGAAGACACTCCACGCCGCCATCGCGCCGCCGTCGGAGCCGAGGCGGCACGGCACCGATTTCGTCCTCACGGGACTCGCCGACAGGGACATGGCCGAGGCGCGCGACTATTTCTTGCGCTTCGCCGGCGACGATGAGCTCGAGCGGACCGAGTACGGCACCATCCTGCGCCGGCGCACCGACCAGCCGGCGCGAATCTACGTGAAGGGCGTGAGGGTTGCGCTCGAGGACGAGTTTCTCTTCTCCTACAACATCACCTCGACAACGGCGCAACTGCAGCGTGCGCTCAATCGGGAGCGAAGCAATGTCGGCCGCAACGCTTACCAGGATCGAGTCAAGTCAATCGTGCTCAAGGCACGGTCAGACGCGGTCGCCGAGCAGCTGGCCGCCGACCTGACGCGCATCCAGACCGGCGCCAACCACGACGAGATCACCTGGCTCGACGTCCAGGAGCAGGCGGTGCGCATCCTCGCCGCGAAAGGGAAGACCGTTTTCGTCACCTCGCAGCAGATGTTCACGATGGGAGCCACAGTCCAGGAGGCGCGCGTGGACGGGTACAAGGTGCACGTCATCCCAGACCGGCTTCTCGCCCGGCTGCCCAACCTGCGCGACCTCAACGGCAATCCGATACTCGACCTCAGCGGCTTCATCAAGGCCTGGAACGCGTCGTTCCAGTACGACTTCATCGACCCTTCAAAGCTGAAAAAGGCCGAGCGCGACAGTTGGAGCATCCTGCCCGAGCTGCTGCGCCTCGCCGGCGACCACGCACGCCGCGTTAAGGAGATCCGCGTTTCCAACACGATGCGCCTCGACGAGGGCGCTTACGAGACGGAGGGTGTGTGGGACTCGCCGAACATCGTGGTCAAGCGATCAGTGCTCGACTCGAGGCGACATTTCGCGCGCGTGGTGCTGCACGAGATCGCGCACGCCAGCTCTAACGCGAACCACGGGAGCCTCCTCTTCATGGCCGCCATCGACGACTTGGCGGGGATCGCGGCAGTCGCCGCCGTGGAGCACGACAACTAGCGCTCTTCTGGATGCCCCGTGTTGCCGAACGCGATCCGGTCACGCACCACCGGGGCTCGACCCAGCAGCCTCGACCGCTGCACCGCGTCTTCGCCGAACCTGTCCCGAAGCTTGTCAACGGCGGCCTCCAGCCGCTCGGTGCGCGGCCGCGCGGATTCGCCGAACAGGTCGAGCTGGCCGGCGCCGTCGTCGCTCAGCCCCGACAGGCCGACCCCGAGCGTGCCGACGGTGAGCCGCGGATCGCGTGCGGCCAGCAGCTTCAGCGCCGCCCGGTAGATCTCGTCCCCGGTGGAGACCGGCTTTGGCTGCTTTGCCTGCCGGGAGAAGTGGCCAGGGTCAGGCCGGTAAACGACCCCAACTGACACGATGCTGCCCCGCCGCCCAGCTGCGCGCAGCCTGCGGCCGACCATGTCCGAGAGTCGCATCAGCAGCTCCTCCAGCTCGCGCTGCGAGGCCGTCGCGCGCGCCATCACGTGTGAATGGCTGTAGCTCTTGCGGCGCGCGCTCTCGAAGCTTCCGACCTCGAAACCCCGCAGCCGCATGCCCCACCCGCGCGCGACCTCCGCGTGCATACCCGCAAGTCGGAGCTTCGGCTGAGTCGCACGCAGGAACTGCATCGGCGTGACGATGCCGGCGCGGGCCAGCCTGCGCGCAGTGGCGTCGGCGATGCCGGACAGGTCGGTGAGGTGCAGCGTCTCGAAGACCTGAACCAGGTTCGTGTGGTCGATGCGCCGCAGGCCGTCGCGCTTGTCCAGGTTGGAGGCTTGCTTGGCCATCCAGATCGAGGTCGAGATGCCGACGGAGGCGGTCACGCACTCGCCGACCTCCGCTTTGATCGCCTGCTTGACTGCGCGGCCAACTCCTTCGGGCCCGAGCTTCTTGAGGTTGGGCGTGCCGGCGAGGTTCATCGACGCCTCGTCGATGGACATCCGCAGCACGTCCGGGCTGTGTCGCACCAAGATGTCGATCAGCGTGTCCGACACCGCCCTGTACTTTGGCGGGTCCGGCTCGCGAATCAGGACGGTGGGGTGGATGGCCTTCGCCTCGAACACCTTCATCCCGGTCTTGATGCCGAGATCTCGGGCTTCTCGAGACGACGAGACGATCGTGGCCGCGTCTGTCGCGTAGGCGGTGATCGCAAGCGGCCGGCCCCGCAGGGTTGGGTCGTGCTGCTGCTCGATGGAGGCAAACGCGCAGTTCAGGTCTATGACCAGCGTGGTCGGGTCCGCGGTGTTGAGGCCGAGCGCAACGGCCTCGGCAGAGGGCTCAGGCAAGGCGAACTAATGTTCGCACCAATACGGGTTCCTGGCGGGGAGTTTTCGCTCTCTAGGGGAGCACTTGCCTATGAGTAGGCGAGCAGCCAGTGATCGGCGTGGCCGGCGAACCGCAGGCCAGCATCGTCGCCCGATACGCGTGCTGGGCCATGTCCGTCTCGAACCGCAACCGTTCGACCCGCTGCCGTAGAGCGTCGAGACCCAGGACGTCAAACCTGCGCTGGGTCGAGCTGAGCAGCAGTCGCTTTGACTGCCGGATCAGCAGGCGTAAGGAGATGATCGCCCCTGCCGTCTGTCCACGCAGCAGTCTAGGCACCGGCCTTCTCGAGCTCGGTGTTGATGCCGTAACCGCGGTTGCGCTCCACGGTGATTACGTTCTCCAGGCCGACCGTGCGCAGCCTGGCCCGGAGCCGCATGATGTAGGTCCTCACCTGGGCGTCGGCCAGGCGCGAGTTCTGCCACGCAAGCGTGGCCAGCTGCTTGCTCGTGAACGGCCGGCGGGGATGGCGGAGCAGGAAGTCGAGCAGGTCGGCTTCGCGTCGCGTGAGCTGAAGCGACTTGCCGCCGCAGATCAGGGTGTGGTCGCTGCGGTCGATGACCACACCGGCGAGCTCGGAGTGCCGATCCCGCCAGCTGGTCAGGCGGCCGTCGATCCAGCGCAGGTTCTCCCGAAGGCGTTCAACATCGCGGCTCCCTTTGGCGCGACCGATCACCGAGCGCACAACCGAAGCCATCTCTTCGTAGATCGCTATCCACCCAGCCACTTCCGGCAGAGCGGAGGTGCTCAGATCCTCGCCCGGAAGCTCGCTCAGCTCGCGATTTGCTTCCTGCACGACCCTGGCCTGTCAACGCCACTGTACTCCGCGTGGGTCGGTTCCCGTACCTGACTTTTAGACCCGGATTGTTGCGCTAGGCGGCCTAGGCTGGTCGTGCTGCGGCTGCCGGGCGCAGCGAACTTCCTTCTCCAGCCGGGGGGCACATACCGGGCAGGGGGGCCAGCGTCCTTAGGGAGAGCGTGGCCCCTTTGCCATATCTGTGGGCACCGGCACTGAAGCGGCCATGAGCCGCCTTCAGCATCGCCGGGCGCCCACTCGAGTGGTCATCGTGGAGAACCACCAGCTCGTCTCCGACAGCCTAAGCGCACTCCTCGACGACCAGCAGGACATGATGGTGGTATTGGGTGGCGGTGCCGCCGAAACCGGCTGGGCCGTCACGAACGCGGCCGTCACCGTTGTCGCAGCGACCAGGATTGCCCCCCAGCGCGGCCTGAGCCCCTCCTTCACCCTCGTGATCGTGGAGACTTAAGTGTTAAGTGTCAAGGGACACCGGCTGACGCGATAAGCAAATCGCCCGCCGCCACGAATCGGGCGTTGATCACGAAGTCAGGGCGCAGGAGGCTGCCCACGACCTCGGCCCGGATCTCTGGTCCCAACTCGCTCAGGGTAGCGACCCCGAATTTCTACCCGAGTAACAAGTGAGTTGCTTGATACCGGGTGCTTAACTTGGCCGGACAAAAATGAAGCGGTTCACCATGGCCGCGTTGCCGGCGGCCACGCTGGTCGTCGTGTTCGCTGCGGTGATGGCGATTCCCGCCTTCCAGCCCCTTCGGATGCCAGTCGACGACGTCGGCGAGGGCGGGGCAGCGTTCGTTGCCGCGGCCGCCTGCGCCGCGGCCGCTTACCGCGCCACCGGGCGTCTGCGTCTGGCCTGGACCCTGATGGGACTGTCGGCCGGGTCGTGGGGAGCCGGCCAGGCGATCTGGACGTACTACGAGCTCGACCTTCATATGGCGGTCCCGTTTCCGTCCTGGGCGGACGCCGGCTTCCTGGCTGCTATGCCGTTTGCCTTCGCCGCTGTCGTGCTGTTCTGGAAGCCTGGACGTGGGCTGCTGTCCGGGTGGCGGGTCGTGCTCGACGGGACGATCGTCTTCCTATCCCTCACCTTCACCGCCTGGGCGCTTGGGCTCAAGGCGGTCTGGTTGGACGCCACGGACGGAGACCCACTGCTGCGGAACTTCCTCGAGGCCGCGTATCCCCTGGGCGACCTCCTCGTCGGCACGGTCGTCATCCTCGGCATCCGCCGGGCGACACACTCCCAGCAGGGGCGGATGCTCTTGCTGCTCGGCGGCATCGCCTCCTATTCGCTGTCGGACAGTGCCTTCAGCTTCCTGGCGGCGCGGGGCGGCGTGAATGCCGGCGGCAGCCTGCTGAACGCCGGTTGGTTTGCCGGTTACCTGCTGATCGCCCTAGCCGCCGTCTGGCCCGCAACAGCGGTCCGAACGGCCGAGCGTCCCGCATACGACTTCTGGCAGCTGGTGCTGCCCTGGATCTCGGTGCTCGCGGCCGGAACCAGCGCGTTCGTGCTGGCGATCACCGGGAGACAGCTCGATCTTTTTCTGTCGGCGCTCGTCGGCATCGGCGCCATCCTGCTGACGATCAGCATGGTCCTCGCCCAGCGTGACGCGCTGGCGGCGCTCCGCGCGACCCAGCAGTCGCAGGCCACCCTGGCCGAGGTCATTGCGCGCGCCCCCGTCGGAGTCGTCCGCATCGGACCGGACCTGCGGCTCATCGACGCCAACCCGCTCTTTGGCTCGCTGATGCGCGCCAACGGGAGCCAGGCCGGCCGTCCGGTCAGGAGCTACTTTCACGGTCCGGAGGGAAGCCAGATTCTGGCGGGCCTGCGCGGCCTGGGCGGCGGTGCCGAAGCGACCGAAGGCGACACCGAGGCTCGGCGCGGCGACGGCACTTCGACATGGGTCCACTGGAGCGCGACCGCTGTCGAGGCACCGGACGGCAGCACCCTGTACTACGTCGCAATGTTCGAAGACACCACCGCCAGGCACGAGGCGGAAGCGGCCGCGGCGGCGAGCCTGGAGGTGCTGGAGCGTCTCAACCGTCTGAAGTCGGAGTTCCTCCAGAATGTCAGCCACGAGTTCAAGACCGCTCTTCTAGGCATCCAGGGATTCAGCGAGTTCATGCGTGACGCCGACGAGCTCAACGTCGAGGACGTGCGCGGATACGCAGCCGACATTTACAGCGACGCGGAACGCCTCGACCGCATGGTGACTGAGATGCTGGCGCTCGACACCGTCGAGTCGAGCCGGGCCGCCCTCCGTATCGAGCGTGTGGAGCTGGACGCGGTCATCCGCCGCGAGGCCAGCGCCGCGCTGGAGCAGTACCGGGACAACCCCGTCGTGCTCAACGTGCAGCCGAACCTACCTGCCGTCGCGGGCGACGAGGCGAGACTCGTCGACGTCGTCAGGGCGCTCATCGAGAACGCCGAGAAGCGCTCTCCAGACGGGGCCAGCATCACCATCAGCGCTTCGGCCAGCGCATCGGGAGTCGAGGTCGGCTTCCACGACGAGGGGGTCGGTGCCCGTCCGGAGTTCGACAGCCGGCTGCTCGGTCAGGACGACGTCCACGCGAACAGCCCCATCCGCAAGGTGGTGGGCACTGGGCTCAACCTGAGCATCGCGCGGCGCGTCGTGGAGATGCATGGCGGTCGTCTGTGGGTCGACGGCGGTGGCACTGAGTTCCACTTCAGCATTCCGGGCCTATGGAAGGACCGTGCCGCGGCGAGCTAGTTCAGGAAGGTGCCGATTCGATATCCGAAAAGGCTCGGGTGCGCTTTGAGGGCCCGCAGCAAGGTCAGGCCGTCAAAGCCGCGCACGTCGTACTGGCAGATGACGACGACCGGGTAGCGCTTGTACATGACCTCGAACAGCTCCTCGTAGGCGAGCATCTCGTCCTGAGAGCGGAACATAGTCCGCTCGATCAGCATCTCGCCGACGATGCGGATGAGGCCTGGTCCTTCCGCCAGCAGCCGCGCGAAGTTGTCCTCCCACTGAGCGATAGCGCCCCCTGCAGTCCCATCCTGAAAGTCGATGGACTGAAACTTGCCGTCGCGCAAAGCGCGTTCGAAGTCCGTGTCGTCCTGGCGCTGCAGGGCGGTCACGTACTCGTCGAGGACAGGTCCCTTCGCCGCGACGAAGCAGCGTTGGCCGGCGCGCAGCCCCTCGACCAGGAACGGGCGCGTCAAGCGCAACCGGCCGGCGTCGCTGCTGTAGAACGTCGCGATGTGGCTGGGCACCGCGAGCTCGACTCCACCGACGTTCACGATCGTTCCCGACGGCGCGGGCGCTGGGACGAGCGTCGACTCGCGGTTCAGGAAGACGATCAGCTCCGACTCGCGGAACCGGCGTTCGCCGCGCCGGCCCACCCGCCTCGCGGGCAGCAGGCCGGAATCGCTCCAGCGCCGGATCGAGGCCTGGCTCACGCGCAGGAACCGGGCTGCCTCGGCGGTGGTCAGAAGCCGGTCAGTGACGTCCCTCACTCTCAATAGTTAACTTTATTGCACAGAGCTAGCACGTACAATGCCGTAAAGACGTATGCAGACCTCCCAGGACCTCACGTGGCTGCAAGCGGCAAGAGGCACTGGAATACTCAGCAAGCTCTCGGACTCGATGCTGGAGAGCGTGCTCAAGAGCTCGCATCGGGTCGAGTATGCCGCGGGCGCGATCGCCCTGCGCTGGGACGAGAGTCCCCGCGCCGCGATCGTGGTCCGTGGGGCGATGCGCGGATTCATCATGTTTCCGGACGGCACTCAGGCGACGACTCGGTACCTGAAGCCCGGCGACATGACAGGGGTGTTCGCCGCCAGGTCGCCCAGGATCGCCAAGGCGGTCCAGGCCATCGAGCCCTCGGAGCTCCTCTTCGTGGACGCCGGCCGGATCAAGGAGCTGGCCCTCGCCGAGCCGTCCTTCGCCTGGACGCTCATCGAGGAGCTGACCACCGTTCTCAACAGCGCGCACCGCGCGCTCTACATCCGCGCCTTCGGGTCGGTACGCCAGCGCGTGGCCTGCGCAATCCTCGAGCGGGCGGAGATCTCCGGCTGTCTGGAAAAGGGGAGCCGGCTGGAAGGCACCCAGGTCGAGCTGGCCTCCGCGGTGGGGTCGGTCCGCGAGGTCGTTGCGTCGGCCCTCCACGCCCTCAAGCGCGAGGGCATCCTCGACATTTCCCGAGGTGGAGTGGTCGTGCTCGACCCCGCGCGACTCGCTGTCGAGGCCAATCTCGGCCTCGCGGCCGGCCTAGAGAGCTGAGACTCCCACTTCAACGCGTCGTGTGCGCGGGCCGTCCCATTCACACAAGAAGATCGCCTGCCAGGTGCCCAGCGTCAGCCTGCCGGCCCGCACCGGAGCGACGCACGATGGCCCCACCAGCACGGTCTTGATGTGCGAGTCGGAATTCCCTTCGGCGTGCTCGAACACAGCCTCTTTCGGCACTATCTCGCCGAGGTGTGAGGCGATGTCGCCGGCCACGTCAGGGTCGGCGCCCTCGTTGATGGTGACGCCCGCCGTGGTGTGCGGCACGAACACGTGGCAGGTTCCCTCGGTGACACCTGAGCGCTCTACCGCCTCAGCCACCCGAGTCGTGATGTCGACGAGCTCGGCCCGCCGGCTGGTCGTCACGTCGAACGCCACCCAACTCACCTTCTCCTCCTGGAATAAGAGTTTCAAAAAACACCTTATGCGGTAGGTCAGATGCGCATGCAACTCCAGTCGACCGCTCCACTGTGGCTAGAAGATGGTGAGGAGCCTTCTCGCGAGCTCGCCGACGTGCTTTCGGACATCGAGGAGGAGAGGCCCCACGCGCCCGCCGAACCGGGCCAGGCGGACCCCGACGACGCTCTCGGCGCCTACCTGCGGGAGATCGGACGGGGGAGCCTGCTCACCAAGGAGCAGGAGATCGAGCTGGCCAAGCAGATCGAGGCAGGCTCGGAAGCCGCCCGCCGCCGGATGACGGAGGCGAACCTGCGGCTGGTTGTCTCCATCGCCAAGAAGTACCAGGGCCGCGGCCTGCCGCTGCTCGACCTTATCCAGGAGGGCAACGTCGGCCTGATGCGCGCGGTGGAGAAGTTCGACCACCGGCGCGGCTTCAAGTTCTCGACTTACGCCACCTGGTGGATCCGGCAGGCAGTCCTGCGCGCCATCGGGGACCAGGCGCGGACGATTCGGCTGCCGATCCACATCGGCGACCAGACCAACAAGCTCGTCCGCATCACGGACCGGCTCCGCGATTCCCTTGGCCGCCAGCCCAGCGACGACGAGATCGCCGAAGAGCTTGGTCTGACCCCGGTCGAGGTCGAGTCGCTGCGCCGGACGTCGCGCGACACTGTTTCGCTCGAGACGCCGATCGGCGAGGACGGCGACACGGAGCTTGGCCACCTCATCGAGGATGCTGAGGCCGAGTCGCCTGCCGCGGCCGCCATGGAGGCGGACCTGAAGGACCGGCTCGACGACGTGCTCGGGATGCTCGCGCCTCGCGAGCGGCGGGTGATCCAGCTCCGATTCGGCCTCGGCGACGGCCACCAGCGCGCGCTGGACGAGGTCGCGCGC
>DATEGL010000183.1:0-2043 GCA_035280145.1 Candidatus Dormiibacterota bacterium
ATCTATGCCGCGATGCTGGACCGGCGCGACCTCGAACCGCCGCTCCTTGGCCTGGTTGTCAGCGGCGCCCACTCCGACCTTGTCTTCATGCGGGAGCATGGCACCTTCGAGGTGCTTGGACGCACCCGCGACGACGCCGCCGGCGAAGCATTTGACAAGGCGGCGCGCATGCTCGACCTCGGTTTTCCCGGCGGGCCCGCGCTGGACCGCCTCGCCCGCACCGGCGATCCAAAGCGCCAGCCTCTCCCGCAGCCTTCGCTGCCTGGTCTCGAGTTCAGCTTCAGCGGCGTGAAAACCGCTCTGCTGTACCGCCTGCGTGAGCTCGGGGAGTCAGTCACCGACCATGACCGTGCGGACCTTGCCGCCGCCTTCGAAAGATCCGTCGTCGAGTCGCTCCTCGAGAAGCTCGACGAGGCGCTCGACCGCTCACCCGTGAGCGAGGTCGTCGTCGCCGGCGGCGTCGCCGCCAACTCCCTGCTTCGCCGGCGCGCCGCAGAGGTGGTGGAGGGGAGGGCCCGGCTGACGATGCCGGCGCTCGAGCTCTGCACCGACAACGCCGCCATGATCGCGGCCGCTGGGTCGTTCAACGGCGTACACCCAACCGACGTCGATCCTTCTCTAGGCTGGGACGCATGAGCGTAAAGGGCTGGACCGTGGTCTATCGGGGCAATCGGTTCCAGGCCGAGATCATCGCCGCCGCGCTCCAGGCCAACGGCCTGACGCCTGAGGTCTTCGGCGACAACGCCTACGGAGTGATGGTCGACTTCAGCGCCGCCCGCCTGCTGGTCCCAGACGGCCAGGCCTCCACCGCCCGGCGCCTGATCAAAGCCGCCGAGGAGCAGCGCCCGGAGCCCGACGAGGAGAGCCCCCAGGAGCCCGTTTAGCAGCCGGTTGCCGGTTGGTATTAGAATTGGCAGTCGACCTGCCAGAGTGCTAAGCGCTCCTGGTTGGGGAGTGCTAATTCACGCGATCAGCTGAGGAGGGCTGCACATGAACCTGAGACCGTTGGGCGACCGCGTCGTGGTCAAGCCCGTCGAGAAGGAGGAGAGGACCAAGAGCGGGATCGTCCTTCCGGACACCGCCAAGGAAAAGCCCCAGGAGGGCATCGTCGAAGCCGTGGGGACCGGAAGGATCCTCGACAACGGCACCAAGGTTCCGATGGAGTTGAAGGTGGGGGACAAGGTCCTCTACGCGAAATACGCCGGCAACGAGTTCAAGCTCGACGACATCGAGTACCTGATCGTCTCCGAGAAGGACGTTCTGGCAGTCGTCAGCTCAAACGGCAAGAGCAAGAAGTAGTCAGAGAGAAGAGGGAAACATATGGCAAAGACAGTCACATTTGACGTAGAGGCGCGACAGCACCTCAAGAAGGGCATCGACACAGTTGCCCAGTCGGTGCGCATCACGCTCGGCCCGAAGGGCCGCAACGTGGTCCTCGAGAAGAAGTTCGGCGCCCCGACCGTCACCAACGACGGCGTGACGATCGTGCGCGAGATCGAGCTCAAGGACCCCATGGAGAACACCGGCGCGCAGCTGCTGCGCGAGGTGGCCACCAAGACCAACGACGTGGCCGGTGACGGCACTACCACCGCGACGCTGCTGGCCCAGACGATGATCAACGAGGGCTTTCGCAACGTCACTGCCGGCGCGAACCCGATGCAGCTCAAGGTCGGCATCGAGAAGGCCGTGTCGGCCGTCGTCGACGAGATCAAGAAGCTTTCCGTGCCCGTCAAGGGCCACGACGACGTCGCCCATGTGGCGGCGATTTCCAGCCAGTCCGAGGAGATCGGCGCCAAGATCGCCGAGGCAATGGACAAGGTTGGCAAGGACGGCGTGATCACGGTCGAGGACAACCAGGCGATCGACACCGTGCTCGAGGTCGTCGAGGGCATGCAGTTCGATCGCGGCTACATCGCCGCGTACATGGTCACCAACCCCGACCGCATGGAGGCGGTGCTCGACGAGCCGTACGTGCTCGTCACCGACCGCAAGATCTCGTCCATCCAGGACCTGCTCCCCGTGCTCGAGAAGGTCGTGCAGATG
>DATEGL010000184.1:0-22186 GCA_035280145.1 Candidatus Dormiibacterota bacterium
CGCCTCGGCGATCACGACCGCCTGATTCTAGGTCGGCAACTCTCCGCGGCCGGGAATCGGCACCGCCACCACGTCCGAACCTGCGCCGTCCGTCCAGCCCAGGTCAGAGACCGCGTTGGCCCAGAACCAGTACTGATGGCCGGGCCGGCCGTGGAATGTGGCGGACGAGCTGCCAGTGGACGTGGTCCAAACACGGCCGAAGCCCTGCTGGTCCATGGCATAGACCCTGAACGACGCCCTGCCAGGGCTGCTCCAGGTGACGTCGATGGTGGCCGGATTGTCGTTGCGTGCCAGCGCCGACACCGTCACGCTCGGCAGCTGCACCGGCGCGAAGCGCGGCGAGCCGCCTATCCAGAGGTCGCCCAGGTCCTTGGTGTACGGGTCCGGATACGAGCCGCCCCAACCGTACGGGTCCACCGGTCCGTTGCCATTGACGTAATAGACGCCGAAGTGCAGATGCGGCCCCGTCGCCGTGCCTGTCATGCCGGAAGTGCCGATGACCTGGCCGCGCTGGACGTACTGCCCCTTCGAGACGTTGATCTTCGACAGGTGGCCATAGAAGGTCAGCAGCCCGTTCCCGTGGTCGATCTCGATCGTCATGCCTGAGAGGCATGTTTCGCAGCCCGGGACGAGCCAACCCGCGAGCTTGACGCGACCCGGCGCCGCCGCCGCCACCGGTTCGTAGTAGAGGCCGTAGTCGTACCCATCGTGGCCCGCGTAGTAAAGGTAGTCATGGCCGCCCGCCGTCTGGGCAAAACCGGCCGTGAAATCGGGGTCCGGGCCGCCGACCGTCTTCGAGGCAATTGTCCCGTCATACCTGCAGACCTGCGAGTAGTCGCCGTAGTCCGGGTAGCAGTGCGAGAAGAGCGAGGTGATGTAGTGCGGGCCCATGAAAGGCAGCGTGAGGAAGGCGTTCCGCGAGGGCGCGATGCCCGTGCTGCCGGCTCCGTCTTCGATCGGGCCATACGCAACCTGGCTGGGGTAAGACCACCGAATGTATTTGGGAGGCTTCACGCCTGGGGGCACTGCGTAGCTCGCTTCCGCCGGCACGGCGGAGGCAACGAGAAAGCCAAGGCTCAGAAGCACGACTACGACCCGCATGATCCTGGTAACGACCCCTGTCACGGTAAGGTTGCGCCGATGGCCACATCGCCGGCAACCGGGATTGCCGTCTTGAGCCAGGGCAGGGCGGCAGTGTACGAGGAGCCACTTGGGCCAGCCGGGGTGCGTATTCGCGAGCGGCGGAAAACGCGGCCGGTCGACGGAGCTGTCGCCGTAAACATCCGGGCGTCGTCGATCAACCACCTTGACCTCTGGATGGCGCACGGCGCCCAACGGGAGGTCACTCCGCCTCGAGTGATCGCGGCCGACGGAGCCGGCGTCGTCGCCGAATCGGGTGATCCGCGTTGGAAATCAGGCGATGAAGTCGTCATCTATCCGGTCAGGTGCTGCTGGGAATGCGAGTGGTGCCGGGCCGGCGAAAACGTCAAGTGCCCGCAGTTTGGGGTCATCGGCGAGCACACCGACGGAACCGCATGCGAGCTGTTCCACATCGACGCGCACAACATCTTTCCCAAACCGCGCGCCCTCGACTGGAACGAAGCGGCGGCCTTTCCCCTCACTTTTCTGACCGCCTGGCGGATGCTGACCACGCGGGCGCGGCTGAAGCGCGACGAGACAGTGCTGGTGGTCGGGGCGGGTGCCGGCGTCGCCGTGGCGGCGATTGCCATCGCCAGGCATCTCGGGGCACGGGTCTTTGCCACCAGTCGCTCCGATGTCAAACGAAAGCGGGCCCTCGAGCTTGGCGCCGAGGCGGTGTTCGACTCCAGCGATTTCAGCAAGGCCGTGCGCGCGGCAAGCGGCGGCGGCGTGGACGTCGTGTTCGAACACGTCGGTCCAGCCACGCTTACGGAATCGATGCGCTCGGTCGTCATGGGAGGACGCATCGTCACGTGCGGCTCGACCTCTGGCGTCAGGGCCGAGATCGCGATACCCCGGCTCTTTTTTGGCCAGATGGACCTACTGGGCTCGACGATGGGCAACGCAAGCGAGTTCCGGGCCGTCCTCGATGCCATCGACGCCGGGATGCGTCCGGTAGTCGACACGGTCTATCCGTTGGCCGAGGTGGAGGCGGCGTTGACGCGACTTGACGCCGCTGAGCAGTTCGGGAAAGTCGTGTTGTCGGTATCGGAGTGAAAGCCACATGAGGGGATTCAAAGCATTTCTGTTGCGTGGCAATGTCGTCGACCTCGCTGTCGCTGTGGTGATCGGCGCAGCGTTCGGCGCGATCATCACGGCGTTCGTCAAGGACCTGGTCACACCACTGATCGCGGCAATCGGCGGCAAGCCGGACTTCTCGTCGCTCTATTTCACCGTCAACCACAGCAAGTTCATGTACGGCGACTTCATCAACATCCTCATCGCGTTCCTCATCATCGCCGTGGTCATCTACTTCCTGGTCATCGTGCCGTATACGGCCCTGATCGAACGCTCGCGCAAGGAACCGCCCGCGGACCCCACGACGAAGAAGTGCGCCGAATGCCTCAGCGAGATCCCAAAGGATGCGCGGCGATGCGCGTTCTGCACCTCACCTCAAACCGCCTGACAGTTTTGACGCTCCGCTAGCAAAGCCCTTACGACTTCGCGACGGGCACCGCCCAGACTTTGGAAGCGGTTTCATGGCTCAGCGTCACCTCGCGATCCGCAGCCTGCACCCGCAGTGTCTTGCCGACATCGTCGGTTTCGAGCACCCTGATCCGGCGACCGGGCGTCAGGTCCCGTTTGTGGAGGTACGCCAGGAGCAGCGGCGCCTCGCGCTCGGCCACCTCGGACACGCGCGTGATGCTCGCCCGCTTCCCGGCGCCCAGGGTCGAGAGGCGGATCTCATTCGTGGATGCCTCGGAGTGGCCGGGGATCGGATTGCCGTGAGGGCAGGTCTCCGGTCTGCCGAGGACCTCGTACAGCCGCTGCTCAACCACCTCGGAAACCGCGTGCTCGAGGTGTGCCGCCTCGGCGTCGGCCGTGACCCAGTCGAGGCCCAGACCGTCAGTCAGCCAGCGCTCCATGATGCGGTGCCTTCGCACGATCGACTCGGCCGTACGCATTCCCTTTGCGGTGAGCTCGATCTCCTTGCGCCCGTTCATGCGCACGAGCCCGTCGCGCGTCATGCGCCGCAGCCCAACGGCAACCGTCGGCCGGCTGACACCGAGCCAGTCGGCAAGCCGAGCGCTGCGAAGCGGCTCCTTCTCGTACCACATGTAATAGATGGCCTCGAGGTAGCGCGACACCACCTCGGAAGGTCCAATTCCCGCCTTGTTAGACTGATCTAATTGCATCTTTTGTGCGTACTAACGAGATAAGTCTATGAGTCAAGCCGGCGCCGTCGCATTGGGCGCCATTGCAGGCGGAACCATCTTCCTCGGCCTCCCCGTCGCGCGGATGCACGGGCTGCCGAAAGCCGTTCAGGGGTTCCTCAACGCTTTCGCGACCGGAATACTGGTCTTCCTGCTGTGGGACATCCTCTCCCATGCCGGTGGTCCTGTCGAGGCAGCCGTCGAGTCCGGGCAGCGCGGCCAGTTCGCGGCCATGGCGGCGATCTTTGCGGTCGGCATCGGGGCGGGGCTGCTGGGGCTCGTTTACTTCAACCGCAGCGTCTTCAGCCATCTGCGCCACGGGGCGGCGGCTCCCAGCGCGCGGTCTCTGACGCTCGCCATCGCAACCGGGCTGGGCCTGCACAACCTCTCAGAGGGCCTGGCGATCGGCGAGTCGGCCCACGTGGGTGCGATTGCGTTCACGGGCGTGCTGGCGGCCGGCTTTGCGCTCCACAACATTACCGAGGGATTCGGCATCGCCGCACCAATGACCACCGAACCCAGGCCGGCGCCGTGGAGCTTCCTCGCCCTGGCTGGGCTCATCGGTGGAGGTCCGACTTTCCTCGGCACCTGGATCGGCTACCTCGCTAGCTCGACTTATTTCTCGATCGCCTTCCTCGCCATCGCGGCGGGGGCCCTGCTGTACGTGCTGAACGAGCTGTTCAACCTCGGCCGCAAGATCACGACGCCGCCGACTTTCGCGTGGGGGCTGCTTCTTGGCTTCCTGACCGCCTTTGCGACCGACCTGTTCCTGACGGCATCCAGCGGTGCCTGAGAGTCGACCGAAGAGTCGGCAGCCTTCCTAGCCGGCGACCAGGTCCAGATCGCCGGCGTCGGGGTCGTAGTCAGTCCACTCCGGGTATCGCCACCTGAAAAGCCGCTCCTGCACCTCGAATAGGCTGTCGAGAGTGTCCTGGACGATTCCACGATCGCGCAGTGGTTCACCTACGTGAGGCGGCATGCCGGCGACGACTTCGCGGATCTCGGCCCGCAGCCGCTTCGGGACGACCTTGACGCCGTCTCGGTTCATCTCCTCGAGGCGCCACAACACCCGGTCACTGGCCTCGAGCATCCGCTGGAACGCATAACGGCGCAGGCTCAGGCGCCGCTCGGCCACCCTCTGCTGGGCGATCCGGCTGCTGGTGTGATCGATCATCGTCAGCTACTTTTCCAAGCTTACCCCGAGTGACCGGACCTTTCCTGAACCGGCTCGAACAATTGTTCAGTCCGGTGGACGGGTGGGGTGAGTTCAGAAAAGGCGCAAGACACGCGGCCGTGGTCTTCGTGCTGTATCGCGAGGACGGCGAATGGATGGTGCCGTTCGTGCGCAGGCGGGCCGATTTGCGCGACCACCCGGGTCAGGTGGCGTTGCCCGGCGGGAGCGTGAAGCCAGGCGAGTCAGCCTGGGTTGCGGCGCAGCGCGAGGTCGCCGAGGAGATAGGCGTCGCGCTAGGCAGGCTGGTTCCGATCGGCGCCGGGGACCCGATCTACGCCGCCGTCACCAACTTCTCGGTCGTGCCCTTCGTCGCCTACCTTCCCGATCCAGTCGAACCGTTCGTCCACGACACCGGCGAGCTCATCGGCGTTCTCGCCATCCCGCTCGACCGTTTGCTCGACGACAGCGCGTGGCTGGAATCAGAGGGTCCCTGGCGCTTCCGCTACCTGGCGCAGGATGAAAGCGTCGTGTGGGGTTTGACCGAACGCATCGTGTTCGGCCTGGCGCCCAGGCTTAGAGAAGCGCTCGCCGGAGATCAAACCTCGGATCCTCCAGCTGCGCCCGCGTGACCTGGACCCGTGCCTCCATCAGGTGGCGCGTCCGCGCCACGCTGTGGTGGTCGTTGATCCCGGCTGCGCCAACGAGGCTTCCGCCCTCCAGGTAGAAGACTGTGAAAGGCGGGCTCCCAAGCTCGCCGCGGACGACGATCTCGTCCCAATCGAGGCCCGCGCCAACGTGCTGGAGATTCAGGTCGTACTGGTCTGACCAGAACCAGGGAACCTCGCGGTAGGGAGTCTCAGCGCCGGCCATCGTGCGGCCCACAGCGAATCCCTGGCGTTGCGCAGTCTGAAAGTGCTCCACTCGAATCCTCGTCTCGAACAGCGGGTGAAAGAACCGCGTGACGTCGCCGGCCGCGAACACATCGGGCGCCGAGGTGCGGCCGAGCTCGTTCACGACGATGCCTCGATCGACGTCGAGTCCGGCACGCTCTGCCAGCTCCGTCCTCGGAGCCGATCCCACGGCGACCAGGTCGGCGCCAGGAGCAGCTTTGACATTGAGGCGCAGATCCACGCCGTGCGACAGGTGCGCGGCAGCGATGAAGGCGCCGAGCTCAGGGCCAAGGACGCGTAAGAGCGGCTGTTCGAGCATCTCCTCGACGCGTACGTCGCAGCCCTTCTGGCGCGCAACCGCGGCGACCTCGCAACCGATGAACCCGGCACCGACGACACGCAGCGCCCCGCCTTCGTCGATGCGGGCTCGCAGTGAATCCGCGTCTTCAAGCTGGCGAAGATAAACGCCACCGCCCAGGTGCCGGGCGTCCGAGCCCACCGCAAGGCAGAGGCGATCCCAGGCGATGCTCTTGCCGCCCTCTAGCCGCACACGCCTGTCCTCGATGCCTAGGTCGAGCACGCGCTCGCCCGACATCACCTCGATGTCGAGATCGGCGTACTGCCCTGCGGGGCGAAGCGGCAGCCGTTCGCGCGACACGGTACCGAGCAGGTAACCCTTCGAGAGGTGCGGCCGCTCGTACGGGAGGTGCGGTTCCGCGCCGATCAAGATGATGCTGCCGTCGAAACCGCCGTCGCGCAGACCTGCCGCGACCGCATCGCCGGCAGGGCCGGCGCCGACGATTACTGCTTGCGTTCGAGCTCTCTGAGCCGGCGCAGCGACCAGACCAGGTAGCCGCCGAGCAGAACAACCGCGAAGGCGTACGCCACGACCAGGTACGTCACGGAACGGCCTCCGGTTGATGCGCCGGGACAACCTTGGCCGGCGCGACCGCGGTCTCCCTTTCGTCCTGCAGCGTCTCAATGCGGTAGCGGATCCCGATCAGAACCGCCGCGAACACCAGGGTGCAGACCAACGTGAACAGAAACGCCGCGAGCATCTCCGGCGGCAGCGCGTCGTTGACGATGATCGGCCCGGGGTGCTGGGTCCGCCACCAGGTGACGCTGAAGTGCACGATCGGCACGTCGATGAAACCAAAGATGCCGACCACCGCGGCGAACCGCGCGGCCTGTCTACCGGGCTCGGCGAGGCGGCGCACCAGGAGGTAGCCCGCGTAGATGATCCACAGCACAAGCGTCGACGTGAGGCGGGCATCCCACGTCCAGAACGTCCCCCAGATCGGCTTGGCCCACAGCATGCCCATCACGAGAGTGACGGTCGTGAAGACGACGCCGGCCAGCGCGCCCGCGCGCGCGAATCGGTCTGCGATGAGGTTCTCCCTCCACAGGTAGATGACGCCGCCGACCAGCACGACCGCGAAGCAGCCGTAAGCCGCGATCGCCGAGCTGACGTGCAGGTAGAAGATGCGCTGGACAGGCCCCTGCAGCGCGTCCGTGGGCGCGTAAAGGAAGATCGCCGCTCCAGCGACCAGCATCAACACGACTGCCGCAGCCGATGCCTTGATGTAACTACTCATCGAGCACGAAACGAGCCGCGAGTGAGGTCAGCACCACGAAAAGTATGTCGAAGTCGATGAGCAGTCCTATCGCCTGCTGGTAGTTGCCGGGCAGGCCCATCGCCGACTGCACCGCCAGCCCGCCGGCGACGATGAACGGAATCCACAGCGGCAGCGTGAGAAGCGGCAGCAGCAACTCTCGCGCACGAGTTCGCGCGACGACTGCGGCAAAGAGGCAACCGAGCACCGCCATGCCAATGGTCGCCAGCAGCACCGCCGCGACCACGTCGCCGGAGATGTCCGCGCCGAAGAACAGATTCAGCGCCGGCAGCAGCACCGCCTCGCAGATCACGAGCAAAGCCGTGGCGGCCAGCGCCTTGCCGGCAAATATGGCGACCGGCGACGCCGGTGTCATCAGCATCGCCTCCAATGAAGCCTGCTCGCGCTCCGAGGCAAACGTGCGGCCGAAAGCAACCAGCCCGGCGAACACGAGCGCCAGCCACAGGATGCCCGGCGTGATGGTGTTTGCGTTGCGGGCGTCGATCTGGAAGCCGAAGTTGCCTATCAGGAGTGCGAGGACGATGAACTGCGCCAGCGCCGGCACTAGCTCGCGTGTTCGCCACTCGGACCTCAGGTCCTTGCGCGCCACCGCGAGCGCGACCCGAAGAGGGTTCACTGCACCACTCGCAGGTGCGTCGCCGTGCCAAGCGAGCGCCCATGGCGCAGGACCAGCGTGCGCGGGCAGAGGCGATTGGCGAGCGCCTGATCGTGCGTGGCCAGGACAACGGTTCTGCCGCGCATGACATGGGTCAGCAGGTCGGCGGCGTCGGAGCCGAGGCTGGCGTTCGGCTCGTCCATGATCAGGAGGCGCGGCTCGTGGAGGATCGCCCGGGCGATTGCGAGACGCTGCTGCATGCCGCGCGAAAGCTCGGCGGCCCGGCGGTGAGCCATATGGCCCAGGCCGACGATCTCCACTGCCTCGCCGGCTCGCGTCCGGTTCACGTCCTGCAGGTCACAGAAGAACTCGAGGTTCTCGATCGCGCTGAGCGCCGGATACAGGCCCGGCGAATGGGCGACGTAGCCCAGGTAGTGGCGCAGCCGGCGGCGCTCGCGAAACGCGTCGAGCCCGGCAATCTGCAGTCGCCCGGCCGTTGGCCGCAGCGCCGTCGCCAGGATTCGCAGCAAGGTCGTCTTGCCGGCCCCGTTGTCGCCGAGCACGGCGATGTGCTCGCCGGTGTCAAGCACGAGGTCGACGGCCTCTAGCGCCAGCTCAGCGCCGAAGCGATGAGTCAGGCCGTCGGCGACGATCACACTCATGGCTGCTCCGGCGGCGTCTTCAACAGGGGCCAGAGCACAAACGGCCCCGCCAGGAACAGCAGCAGAGTCGCGACGATGATGGCCATCGCTCTCCTATACCGGGAGAGTAACCGGGATCCGACGGCTTGCCAACTCCAGAGCGGGACCCCGCTCTCCAAGATTCCCCAGGGCGACTCCCACGATGATGACCAACCCGCCCGCCCAGATCCAGGTCACGAGTGGGTTGACGATGACCCGGAATGACGCCGATCCATCGTCATTGGTTCCCGCGAGCACGAGATAGACGTCGGCCCAAGGTGTAGTGGAGATCGCCACGTGAGTCAGCCCCTGGCCTCCGAGGCCCGCATAGGTGGCGCGGGCAGGCTGCAGCGTCTGGTCGCCAAAGCGCATGCCGGCCACGAGCTCGGTGTGGTCGCTTAGCTGACGCTGCTCGGCGCCCGCGTATGTCAGCGTGAACCCCCCGACCGAAACGTGCTGGCCAGGCTGCAGCGTGACGTCCTTCTCCTGCTGCCCGAAGTGTGAGGCGGCGAAGCCGAGAACCACCACGGCCAGGCCCAGATGCGCGAGGTAAGCGCCATAGCGCCGCCTCTTGCGGAGGATGGCCTGGGGCTTCTTCAAGAGGACTCGCCCGAATTCGCTCATGACCGTCGCGCCGGCGGCGGTGGCCAGCGGTACCGCCACCAGCACCGCAGCCGAGCGGACACCGGCGACCAGCAATACCGCGACGACCACGACACCGGCCGCGACGGGCCAGCGAAGAGCGCGCAAGGTAGCGGGCCCCGCGTGACGCCAGGGCAGGAGCGGGCCGACGGCCATCAAAGCGAGGATGGCCGCGAACAGCGGAGCTGAGGCGCGTTCGTAGAAGGGGGCCGAGGCGACGCGCTCGACTCCAAGTATCCCCGAGACGAGAGGCAGCAGCGTGCCCCATAGCACGACCGCCACCACGCCCAGCAGGAGCAGGTTCTGGAGCACGAAGGCGCCTTCACGGGATACGAGGGGCGCGGCGCGCGAAAGGTGCTGCCCGACGTCGGCACGCAGCGTGATCAGTGCTGCCGAGAAGACGAGGCACACGAATAGAAAGCCGAGGAACCACGGACCGATCGCGCTGATCGCAAACGTGTGCACCGAAGGCACCACGCCGCTGCGGACGATGAACGTGCCGAGCACGACCAGCAGAAACGCAGCGATGACGAGTCCCAGGTTCCAGAGTCTCAAGCGCCCGCTCCGTTCTTGGACCTGGGCCGAGTGGAGATACGCGGTGGTTGCAAGCCACGGCATCAGCGCAACGTTCTCGACCGGGTCCCATCCCCAGTAACCGCCCCAGCCGAGCACGTGGTACGCCCACCACATGCCCAACAGCAACCCCGACGCCTGCAGGCACCACGCGAGAAGTGCGAAGCGCCGCGTGTGCGTGATCCAGGCGGCGTCGGAGCGACCGGCCAGTAGCGCTGCGCACGCAAAGCTGAACGGAACGGCGAACGAGGCGAAGCCTGCGAGCACGACAGGCGGATGTATGAGCATCCCGCCGTCGCGCAGGATGGGATTCAAACCCAGGCCGTCTGGCGGCGTGACCGAGAGCAGATCGAACGGACTGGCGACGACCGCCAGCACAAACAGGAAGAACGTGAGTATCGCCGCCAGGATGCCCGAGGCAAACGCCGCGATGCGACCACCCAGCGCAGCGCTCGTCGCGAGGGATGCGCTGCCAAGAATTCCGAGGATCACGGTCCAGTAGAGGAGCGAGCCCTCCTGCCCGCCGTAGAGCGCGGCGGCGACAAGCGCTGTCGGCGTGGAGAGGTCCGTGTGCTCGGCGACATAGGCGAGCGAAAAGTCGTGCGTCAGCAGCGCAAGCTCGAGGACGACCGCAGCCAGAAACGTCATGAACGCGGCCGCGTAGAAAGCGCGGCGCCCGACCTGGGCGAAGCTCGGGTTCTCTCGTGCGCCGGCGAAGAAGGAGATCAACGTCGAGAATCCGCCGAGCACGAGGGCGGCGAGCAAGGCGCCGGCGCCGAGGTAACCAAGAATCATTGCGTGTACGGCTGAGTCGAGAAGCGCGAAGGGCACTTGGCGAGCAGCGTGCGCGCGTGGAAGATGCCGTCGCCGCCAAGCTTGCCCTCGACCACAACTGTGATGCCTGGCTTGAAGATGTCCGGAAGAGTTCCCTGGTAGTCAACGGGCATGGAGGCCGTGATGTCTTTTTCGGTGAAGATCACATGGAGCCCGCCGTCGGTCTTCTGGACGTCGTCCTGCACCACTCCGGCCACGCGGACCTCGCCGGCGGGTTGGTGGGCGCGAAGCTCCGATACCGTCAGGTAGTACTCCGTCGAGCCACCAGACGCCGAATAGATCAGGTAGCCGACGCAAGCGGCGACGACGAGGATCGGCGCGCCCCACTTCAAGGCAAGGGTCATGTCAGCAAATCCAGATAGTGGGCAAGCGTGCCGGCGTCGAGCGGTCCGACAAACGACGCGACCACGACTCCCTGCGCGTTGACGAAAAACGTGGCGGGCAGTCCGGCCACCCCGTACGACTGATAGGTGCCGAGAACGATCGGCCCCGCCGGATAGATATGCGGATGCCGCCGTTCGAATCCCTCGAACGCCGGCGTCGTGTCGCGGTTGTTCGCGCCCATGAACGCCACCGACGGCGTGGTCGTCGCCGCGGTGCCGAGCACCTCGCCTTCCTGCAGGCAGGGCAGACACCACGAAGCCCAGAAATTCAGGACGACCGGTTTCCCTTTGAGCTCACGGATGTCAACGGGCTGGCCCGCCAGAGGCTTGATGGCGAGTGCCGGCGCTGTCCTTCCGAGCAAAGGCGGGTTGGACAGGGCGGCATGCTGCAGCCCCCACACGAGCGACAGCATCAGCACCGAGCCTGCCACGAGCGCACCACCTCCGATCGCCAACCGACGATTCATCGCTAAGACGGTAGCGCGTTCGCGGCCGCGATCCTGGCGTACGACAGGCCGCTTGGCTTGACCGTCCGCTCGAGCGTCTTGCGATCGACCGCGATCAACCCGAAGTGTGGCGCGTAGCCGCGCGCCCACTCGAAGTTGTCCATGTTCGACCAGTGGAAGTAACCGCGGACGTCGACGCCGTCGTTGATCGCCGCGAGCACGTTGGCAAGGATGTCGCCTACATACTGCTCGCGGGTCGAGTCGTCGTTGGTCGCGATCCCGTTTTCGGTGATGTAGACCGGTTTTCCGAATCGGCGCATCTCGTTCAGCACCTGCCGCATCCAGACCGGGTTGGATGCCCACCCCATCTCCGTGACCATCGCATCCGGCGGGTTGAAGCGTCGGATGAACTGCTCCCCGGGGCGGCGCAGATCCAGCGCGCACATCTGGCCCCAGTAATGAGCGATCCCGATGTAGTCACACGTCGCGTCGACGACGCGGCGCAGCCGGCCGGGGCCAACGGGCCACATGTCCGTGACCAGCTGAGCGGCTGCCGCCGCGAGTCGGTCGCGGCGCCTGCGAGTCGCGGGCATGAGCAGGAACTTGTGGTGGGACAGGCCGACGGGCGTGTCTGGCCATCGCCGCTTCAGGGCCACGTATGCCAGCTCGTGCGCGCGCCGCAGATGGCTCGTCACCACGTACTGCGCAGCGATATCGCCCCGGCGGCCCGGTGGAAACTCGCCGGATATCCAGCCGTTGACTCCATAGATGGTCGGCTCGTTGATGGTGCACCACATGCCCACGAGGTCTCCGAGGTCGTCGGCGACTCGCCGCACAAACGGCAGAAACGCTTTCTCGGAGCCCTGAGCGGTCCATCCGCCTTTGCGGACGAACCACAGCGGGCTCGTGAAGTGGTGCAGCGTGACCATTGGCGTCATGCCCTGCTCACGCAGCTCGCCGAGCACGTCGCGGTAGTGGCGGATCTGGCGCGGGTCGAACACTCCCTCAGACGGCTCGATACGAGACCACTCGATCGAGAGCCGGTGGGCATTCTGATTGAGGTCGCGCAGGATCGCGAAGTCCTCGCGGTAGCGGTGATAGTGATCGCACGCCACCGCCGAGGTGTCGCCGTTGGCGATGTGGCCGGGCTGCTGCTCCCACTCCCACCAGTCGCAATTCTTGTTGTCACCCTCGACCTGGTGGGCTGCGCTCGACGTTCCCCAGAGAAACCCTTTGGGGAAGCTGCGCGCCACTACGCGGCGGCGCTCGCCGGCCTGTCGAGGTGCGGCGGCGGAATGTACTCCCACGATTTCGGAACCTCACCCTCCATGTCGAGCCGCAGCATGCCCGCCTTGCCGATCGCCTTGCGATGCAGCTCGCGCTCGTTCTGCGGCCGGCCGTCGAGCAGGATCCATGCGGCGTTCAAGGGGTCGGCGTGGCTGACCACGGCCATCGTTTCGCCGCCATGCTCCCGCGCGAGCCGCCCGACGACGCGGAGGATGCGCTCGCCCATGACCGCAATCGTCTCGTCGCCTGGCAGCAGACCGCGGTTTGCCTTGTGGACGAGCCAGAGCGGCCGGCGGACCGGGATCTGCCAGTAAGGCACGCCCTGCAGGTACCGCGAGAACTCCGCTTCGATCAGCCCGCCGTCAGCCTCGAGCGCTGGGGGTGGATCGAGCTGCGAGGCGATGATCTCCGCGGTCTCCTGGGCGCGCTCAAGAGGGCTGTGCACGACGAGGCTAAGATGCGCGGTCTGCAACTGCCGGCCAATCGCGGCCGATTGGGCGCGGCCGTGTGCGCTCAGCCCGAACCCTGGGAGGTGGCCGTACAGCACGTGGTTGGGATTCTCGACGTCGGCGTGCCGGACGAGGTAGATATTTGTCAGCGTCGGTAGGCGCCGACCGTGGTCCGGTTGGTGCCGGCCGAGCGGCCGGAGTCGAGCGCCTGGAACGCCTCGCGCAGCAGGTTGCCGGTGAACTCACGGCGATTGACGACGCCGGCTTCGTCCATGGGTCGGAAGTGGGCGTCGATGGTCGCTGCGCCGCAGCTGACGGTGATCCGCTTCCAATCGCCGGTGTCGCCGAAGTCGTGCGAGGCGATCGAGCGCCGGATCTTGTCGGCGGCGAGCGCTGCACCCTGCTCGTCCGTCTCCGGCAGCACGATGGCGAAGTGCGGTGGTCCTTCGGCGTCGAGGAAACCAACTGTATCGGTGTCTCGAACGGCCTGGCCGAGCCGCTCCGCCATCTCTCGGAGCAACCCTTCGATCTGCATCGGGGAGAGCTCCTTGTGCATGTGCTCGGCGTGGTCCAGCTCGACGACCAGCATCGACAGCGGGCGGTGGTAGCGAACCGCTCGGTTTGCCTCCTGGCCGACCAGGGCGTTGATGAACTTCGAGTTCCAGATCCCGGTGATCGGGTCGACCACGCCGAAGAGCGGGCTCGAGGTCCGGTCGGTCTGGCTGTGGCCACACACCGGGCAGTACTGCGAGGTCTCGGGAACCTCGGAGCTGCAGTACCAGCAGGTTGTCATGGGCGCAGATTCTAGGCTGCCGGCCTCGTACCTGAGCCCAGTTCAGAATTTGGGAATGGCGGACCAGGGCGAGCTCTTCCCGATCCCGGCCGGCGCCGAGGTGAAGGCGCCTCTGGCCACGCGGATGCGCCCGAGGAACTTCGACCAGCTGGTGGGCCAGGCCAAGGTGGTCGACGTTCTCCGCCGGCTGACGAAGTCCGGCAACCTGCCCAGCATCATCCTGTGGGGCCCACCGGGGAGCGGCAAGACGACCCTGGCGTTCCTGCTGGCCACCGAGACGAGCGCCCGGATGGTCTCGATGTCCGCTGTCACCGCCGGAGTCGCCGACCTGCGCAAAGCCGTGGCCGAGGCCAGGGTTCACCGCCGAGCGGGCATCCGAACCGTGCTGTTCATCGACGAGATCCATCGCTTCAACAAGGCTCAGCAGGACGCGATCCTGCCGCACGTCGAGGACGGCACAGTGACGCTGATCGGCGCCACCACGGAGAACCCATCGTTTGAGGTGATCTCACCGCTTCTCTCGCGCAGCCGAGTGTTCCGGCTGGAGCAGCTGGATCGCGACGAGCTCCGGCAGGTCGTGGAGCGCGGACTGCGAGAGCTGGGCGTCACCCTCGACGACGACGCTCTTGACGCCCTGCTCGAGATCGCCCGCGGCGACGCGCGCGTCGCCCTCAACGGAATGGAGGCGGCAGCGGCCCTCGCGGGCGAAGGGTCGATCGCGTTGGAGCACGTGGAGCGGGCCATGCAGGAGCGCCACCTCCTGTACGACCGAGCCGGTGACCAGCACTACGACATCGTCTCCGCGCTCATCAAGAGCGTCCGCGGCAGCGACCCGGACGCGGCCGTGTACTGGATGGCGCGCATGCTCGAGGCGGGCGAAGACGTGATGTTCGTCGCGCGCCGCCTGGTCATCCTGGCGGCCGAGGACATCGGCCTGGCCGACCCACAGGCGCTGTCGGTCGCGGTGGCGGCGCAGCAGGCGGCGCATTTCGTCGGGATGCCCGAAGCCGTGTTGCCGCTGACGGAGGCGGCGCTTTATCTCGCGCTTGCGCCGAAGTCGAACTCCGCGCTCACGTCATATGGCGCCGCGCGTGAGCTGATCGAGGAAACCGGCAACGAGCCGGTGCCTATGCACCTGCGCAACGCGCCAACCGGTCTGATGAAATCGATGGGCTACGGCCGCGGTTATCAGTACGCGCACGACTTCGAAGGCGGGGTTGCCGATCAGGTGCACTTGCCCGAGAAGCTGAAGGGCCGCAAGGTCTACGCCGCAAACCCTCGCGACCGCAAGCCGGGAAAATAGCTCGCAATGTCGGATGGTCGCGGCTTGGCTGACGCGCTTCTCATCTTCAAGCCGGATGCCGCGTACCGGCTTGCTGCGCGTGCCGGCATCTGGGGATGGCTCGCCACAGAACGCGAGTGGAAGATCGAGTCACTCGAGTGGTTTCAGCCCTCGACCGCGCTGATCGAAGGTCATTACGACTTCCTGCAGGGCCGGCCGTTCTTTCCGTGGCTCGTCGATTTCATGACCGCGCTTCCCGTGGTCGTCGGACGCGTCACCGCGTCGCCTGACTCGCTGGCGCACATGCGCTACGACCTCGGCGAGACCCAGATCGCGAAGTCGCGACCAGGCTCACTGCGCGAGCGGTACGGAATTTACGGCGGGCTCAACTGCCTCCACCTCTCGGACGCTCGTGAGACGGGCGCGGCGGAGGTCCAGAGGTGGTCCGCATTCGTCCAGCTCGACTCAGTGAAGGTGAAACTCGAGGACACTTCCGACAAACCTGACCACACGTTTCACCTGCGCTCTCTAGCGACCCAGGTCGCGGGCGGCATCCACGTCGAGCTCTCGTCAAAAATGATCGGCGAGCTGCTCGCCGAGGAATCGCAATTGCAAGGCGCTGAGCTCGACGCCCTGAACCGGATTACCTTGCAGGCGCTTTCCTAGCTTCTTCTTCCGGTGTCACCCCGTGGATGGTCACCGGTTTTGTGAAGAGCTCCGAGTTCGGGACGATGATGACGTCGCCCTGATCGCTCTTGAGCAGGGTGACCCGCAGCCGAACTTCGGTGACGGTGCCCGCATGGGTGTCGAAAGTGATGCGATCGCCCACCCGGATGTGGTGTTCGAAAAGCACGTAATAGCCGGAGACGTAGTCCTTCAGCAGGTCCTGGACGCCAAGCGCGGCCACGAGAGTGGCCAGCAGAAGACCGAACAGCGTGACGTTGGCGCTCTGTACGGCGAACCCCAACGCCACGAAGACCCCGAGCAGGATGACCGTTGCGGTGGCGACGCGGCGGCCGAGAATGACCATGTCGGCGCGGATGTGGTGCCGGTGCAGCAGCTGGCCGACGAAGTGCGCGACGAATCGCGCAGCGAACAAGAACGCAATGAAGACCGCGAGCCCGACGAGGATGAAAACGGCGTCCTGAACCGGTCCCGCAGTCGTCAGATCCCGGCTCAGATCGAAGCCGCCCGGGTTGGCGGCCGAGATCATTCTTCGGTCTCGGTAGGTGCCTCGGCGGCCGGAGCCTCGCCCTCGGCAGCGGCCTCGCCCTCGGCCGGCACCTCGGCTTCGGCAGCCGGAACTTCCTCTTCGATCTTCAGCTCGCGCTTATGCACGATCTTGACCACGAGCTCTTCGGGGTCGTCGAGCACAGTCACGCCGCTCGGAACTTTGAGCTCACTGACCCTGACCTCGGCTTCGATTTCGTCGAGTGGCGTCAGGTCGACCTCGAACGCTTCGGGGATGTCGGAGGGAAGACATTCGACCCGGATCGCGTGCAGAGGCTGAAGGATGTCGCCATCGCCCTGCTTCACAGGAGCTGACTCGCCCACCAGATGGACAGGAACCTCGACCTCGATCTTCTCTTGCAGGTTGACCTGGTAGAAGTCCACATGAATCGGGCCGAGGCGGCGCGGGTGGGTCTGGATCTCGCGAACCAGCACCTTCTCTGCCCGGGAGTCATCGACGACGAGGTCGACCAGGTGGGTGCGCCCGGACTTGAGAAAAACCTTCTGGAACTCGAGGCGGTCCAGCGTGATCGGGGTGGCCTCGGTGTTGTGCCCGTAGACGACCGCAGGCACCTTTCCCTCGCGCAGCAGGCGGCGCGAGCGCTTGCCCATGGGTTGGCGGAGCGATGCTTTCAGTTGCATGGATGAGCCTCTGGTTGGAGAGGCCCGCCCATTCTACTGGACTTCAGCCGGAGGGCGTCGGGCTCGGCAAGTTGTTGAGAATGGAGGGGCCGAGACCGAGGATCGTCAGCGCGAGGAACAGCACAAGGCCAATCCCCGCAGCGGTCCCACCCGTCACGATCCCCGCGAGGGCCTTCCCGTCGCCGCCCAACGCACCCTGGCTGGCCGCGATCTTGCTCCGCGCGTTGAACCCGAGGATGACCGCAGCGAGGCCCGCCGGGATCGCCAGCAGCTCGCCCAGGCCGCAGCAGCACGCCAGCGGCAGCGCCACGAGCGAAACGATGCCGAGAACCATGGCCGCCTGCGCGCCCGGCGCGTCTTGACGCACATATGGAGGCGGATAGGGATAGCCACCCGGATAGAACGACGGCGGCGGGCGGGGGCTCCAAGGTGGTGGCCCAAACGACATCGTTCGATGTTAGGCGAGCGAGTTTATGATGCGCGCCAAGCCCGCTCGGCTTGATTCAGGAGGTCAGCGCCCATGCAGAACCCCCCACCCCCTCCCCCTTCCGGCGGCTATCCACCGCCACCACCGCCGCCACAGATGCAGCCAACAGGGCCGCCACCCATGCCATATCCCGCGCAGCCTCCAGTGGCTTACGCACCCGCGGTGAGCTACGGCGGATTCTGGATTCGCGTCGTCGCGTACATCATCGACGCGATCCTGCTGGGCATCGTGGGTGGAATCCTCCTTGTCGTCTTCCGCGCCGACCTGAGCAACCCGTCAAACGCCGGCTATAACGCCGCCCGGCTTTTCGACCTGGTGGTTAGCGCCGCGTACTTCACCGCGTTCTGGACGCTGTGGGGCGCCTCACCCGGTCAGCGCATCCTCGGCTTGCGAATCGTCGACGCCAACACTGGACAGCCCATCGCTTCTGTCGGAAAGGCATTCGTGCGGTGGTTGGGGCTGTTCATCTCATTCCTGGTCTGCTTCATAGGCGTCATCTGGGTGGCGTTCGATCCGCGCAAGCAGGGTTGGATGGACAAGATCGCGGGGACGGTCGTGGTGAGGGCTTAAGCCTTTCCTTCGGGGAAGCGGTTCCGCAGCCAGTCGACGATGTCCTGAAGCGGCGTGCCGGGGGTGAAGATCTCCGCCACGCCGCGCTTCTTCAATGTGGCGATGTCGTCATCGGGGATGATGCCGCCGCCGAACACCACGATGTCGCCGGCCTTGCGTCGCTTGAGCTCCTCGACTACTGCTGGGAAGAGCGTCATGTGCGCGCCGGAGTGGATCGAGAGGCCGATCACCTGCGCGTCTTCCTGCATCGCGGCATCGACCACCATCTCCGGGGTCTGGCGAAGCCCCGTATAGATGACCTCATAGCCCGCGTCGCGCAGCGCGCGCGCGACCACCTTGACTCCACGGTCATGACCGTCGAGCCCGACTTTGGCGACGACGATGCGGACAGGTTTGGTCGCGGTCGGCATCAGACCACCGCGGTCTCGGTGTAGGTGCCGAAGACTTCGATCAGCGCCTGCATGATCTCCCCCTCGGTCGCATACGCGCGCACCGCGTCGAGGATGTAAGGCATCAGGTTGTCCGTGCCGGCCGCGGCCTTGCGCAGCCGGTTCAATGAGTTGCTCCATTTCGCCTGGTCGCGCTTGCTGCGCACCTCGCGGACGCGCGCTGCCTGCTCGCTCTCCAACCGTGGGTCGATGCGAAGGATGTCGATCGGAGGCTCGTCGTCGACGGTGAACTCGTTGACGCCAACGATCAGCCGGCGCTTCTGCTCCAGCTCCTGCTGATAGCGGAAAGCGGCGTCGGCGATCTCCTTCTGGAAAAACCCCGCTTCGATGGCGGGGATCACTCCTCCGATCTCGTCGATGCGCTTGAAGTACGCCTCGGCCTGGCGCTCCATCTCGTCGGTCAGGGCTTCGATGAAGTAGCTCCCACCGAGAGGGTCGATGGTGCTGGCGACACCGGTTTCATACGCGAGGAGCTGCTGCGTCCGCAGGGCAAGCCTCGCGGCTTTGTCAGTCGGCAGGGCGAGCACCTCGTCCATCGCATTGGTGTGCAGGGACTGGGTCCCCCCGAGCACCGCGGCGAGGGCTTCGATCGCCGTGCGCGCGATGTTCAGCTCCGGCTGCTGCGCCGTCAGGGAGACCCCCGCGGTCTGGGTATGGAAGCGCAGCTTCCAGGACCGCTCTTCTTGCGCGCCATACCTCTCGCGCATGTAGTGAGCCCAGATTCGGCGGGCCGCCCGGAATTTGGCTATCTCTTCGAAGAAGTCGATGTGGGCGTCGAAAAAGAAGGACAGGCGCGACGCGAAGTCGTCGATGTGCATGCCGCGCTCAAGGCAAGCGTCGACGTAAGCCATGCCGTCGGCCAGCGTGAACGCCAATTCTTGCGCCGCCGTCGAGCCGGCCTCGCGGATGTGGTAGCCGGAGATGGAGATCGTGTTCCACTTCGGCACTTCCGCCGCGCAGTACTCGATCGAGTCGACGACGAGGCGCATCGAAGGGGCGGGCGGAAAGATGAACTCTTTCTGCGCGATGAACTCCTTGAGGATGTCGTTCTGCAGCGTCCCACCCAGGTTCGAGGCGGGCACCCCATGCTTCTCGGCTACGGCGATGTACATGCACAGGAGGATCGCTGCGGGGGAGTTGATGGTCATCGAGGTGGTGATCTCGCCGAGCGGTATTCCGTCGAACAGGGTCTCCATGTCGGCGAGCGAATCGATGGCGACGCCGCAGTGCCCGACCTCGCCGCGACTGGTCGGCGCGTCCGAATCCTGGCCCATCAACGTGGGCATGTCGAAGGCGACCGACAGCCCCATCTGGCCGTTGGCAAGCAGGTACTTGTAGCGCTCGTTCGTCTCCTCCGCCGTGGCAAACCCTGAAAACTGGCGCATGGTCCAGAGCCGGCCGCGATACCCGCTGGCGTGGATTCCACGTGTGTACGGGAACTGGCCGGGATACTCCTCGGGGCGCTGGGGCAGGTCCTCTGAGGTGTAGAGCGGCTGCAGCGGGATGCCCGAGATGGTCGAGGTCTCGAGGCCGTCGCCCCGGACGGGGCTGGTCTCGAACTCCTCGCGCCACACCTGCCTGGAATCGCGGGCCCGGACTTTCATCTCAACCCATTATCGGTTCGAGTTCCGGTCGAGGATCTCCTCTGCGGTGCGGTAGGGCGTGCCGTCTCGCAGCAGCCGCTCCGCGAGCTCCGGATCCTCTTCCAGCGTTTGCCGCGCCCGCCGGCGTGCCAGCTCGGCCGCCACCTCGGCGGTCTCGTCGAGGAGCCGCCTCGCCGCCAGCTCCTTCGCCCGCCCGCTTGTCTCGAGATGCTTGCGGTGGGCCAGCACCGCCGCCCAGAGCTGATCGACGCCCTCCCCGCGCGTCGCGATGGTGGGGACGATCGGAGGCTTCCACTCAGTCTTCGGAGCCATGTTCAGCATCGTCCGCAGCTCCGCGACCACCCGCGCATAGCCGTCGATGTCGGCTTTGTTGACGGCGAAAACGTCGGCGATCTCGAGGATGCCCGCCTTGATCATCTGGACGCTGTCGCCGAGGTTTGGCGTCAGGACGACGACCGTGGTGTCGGCCACCGCGGCCACCTCGAGCTCTGACTGGCCGACCCCGACGGTTTCGAGAATCACGTGGTCGAAGCCGAAGGCGCCGAGCAGGCGGATCGCCTCGCGTGTCGCCAGCGAGAGGCCGCCGAGGTGGCCGCGCGCGCCCATGCTGCGTATGAACACCTTCGGATCGAGCGCGTGGCGCTGCATGCGGATCCTGTCGCCGAGGATCGCGCCGCCGGTGAAGGGCGAGTTCGGATCGGTGGCGAGGACGGCGACGGACTGATCCCTCGCACGCAGAAGGGCCACCGTCGCGTCCACCAGTGTCGACTTGCCGGTACCCGGCGCGCCGGTGAAGCCGGTCACGCCGGCTGAGCGCGCTTCGGCACCGAGTGCGTCTTCGAGGTCCCGCACCGCAGGATCTCGACGCTCGATCAGGCTGATCGCCTTCGCGAGGGCGCGCACGTCTCCGGCTCGAAAGCTTCTTAGGAGGTCGGCGTCGCTCGCGGAGTTACTCGCCCAACCAATGTAGGGCGAAGTCGTGACCCAGCACCACGACCAGCCCGTACGTCTGCTGGCCCGCCGCCGGCGCCGGGCTGGTGGGAGTGGCGGTAGCCACGGTTCCGCCAAAGAACGCCTGCAGGTACCTGGTCGTCAGCGGGAACTTCCCGCCGGAGTAGTCGAGGATGATCGTCTGGGCCGATGGCCGGTGCAGGACTGGATCGTTCAACGCGAGGCCGGTCGGATCGAACATCGCCGTCACTCGCTGATCCAGACCCGGAAAGTTGTTGGCCGCGTTGACGAACTGCACCGGGGCCTTCTCGCCAAGTGTCTTCTGATCGATCAGGACCGAGGCGAGGTAGCGATGAATCATGGTGTAGGTGGGGTCGTCTGCACAGAGCTGCGAGGTGTACGGCCCCAATCCGCAGTCGTAGGAGTCGAGGAGGTTGCCGGTGGCGGCACCCGATGGCGCAGTCAGAGCGACCCTCACGATCGAGCTGTCGGGAAGGTTCTTGCCCCAGTCGTAGATCGCCTTCATGTCCGTCAGCGTCATGTCCGTGTGGATGTTCTTCTGCAGCGCATTCAGCAGCGACGGGGCCTTGGCGAAACCGTTGACGGTCGTCGCCTTCTTTTTGATCGCCTCCATGATGTCCTGCTGCCGGCGGGCGCGGCCGAAGTCAGACGACTGCTCGGCCTCGATCGCGTGCCGCGAGCGCGCGATCTCGAGCGCCTTCTCCCCGCTGAGATGCTGGCAGCCGGCCTTGAAGTGGATCGGCATGTAACCGTTGGAGTAGTCGGGGTACTCGAGGTCGTCGAGGTTCGTGCTCAGGCACACGTCGACGCCGCCCAGCGCATCGACCATGTCCCGGAACGCGATGAAGTCGATGGCGATGTAGCGGTCGAAGTTCAGGCCAGTGACTTTGCTGACCTCGTGCTCGGCTGCATATCCGCCGCCATTCGGCCCGGTGAACTGCGACGCGACGCAGCAGATGATGTCGGTGTACGGCACCTCGTACGCGGCGTTGATCTTTTGCGTCCAGACCCGGTTCGGGTTGCTCTGCAGAGTCATGTGGACGACGAGGTCGCGCGGAACCGAAGCCATCATCACGCGATTGGTGGTGGGATCGATGCTGACCGCCATGATCGAGTCGGTCAGGTACGGGGCGTCGTTCTCGTAACCGCCCATCCCCAGCAGGAGGACGTTGACCCTCTGGCCGTGCTTGAGCTTGTAGGCGATGCTGTCGGGCGAC
>DATEGL010000185.1:0-4600 GCA_035280145.1 Candidatus Dormiibacterota bacterium
GTGAACGACATCCTCGACCTTTCGAAGATCGAGGCCGGCAAGATCGACATCGTGATCGAGGAGTTCGACCTGAAGCAGGTCGTCGACCAGGTGATCTCGACCCTCTTCCAGATGGCGGAGGCAAAGGCGCTGACCCTGACCAGTGAGGTGCCGGTGAGCGCGCGCTCGGTGATGGGCGACCCCGCGCGGGTGCGCGAGATCCTCACCAACCTCGCGTCCAACGCCATCAAGTTCACACCGTCCGGGTCGGTGACGATCCGCAGTCAGCCGTCAGGGGAGATGGCCGAGATCTCGGTTGTCGACACCGGGATAGGGATCCCGGCCGACGCGCATGAGCGCATCTTCGAGGAGTTCCGCCAGGGCAGCGACCAGATCTCCCGCGAATTCGGCGGCACCGGTCTCGGGCTGTCGATTGCGCGCAAGCTGACGGAGCTCCAGGGCGGGCACATGGGCGTCGAGTCGGAGCCCGGCAAGGGATCGCGGTTCTGGTTCACGCTGCCGCTCGTGCTGCACACGAGCCCGGTCGCGGCCGCCTGACCGGGTTACGCCGCGGCCGGCTTCTCCCTTTTCGCTCCCGGCTCGGATGACGACGTCATGTTCCTCACCGAGGGGCTCAGGGCGGCCGCAATCGCGGTAAGCCCGATGGCCGCGGCCGAGGCCCAGAACAGCAACGCGAGGCTTCGGGAAGCCAGGCTTCCGGCGATGGCCAGGGCCACCGGCTCGACCCCGACCGAGGAGAAGATGACAAGCGACATCACCCGTCCCTGCATGGCAGGATCGGTCCGTCGCTGCATCCAGCTCATCAGATAGGTGGTGCCCGCGCCTTCGACCGCACCGAGCACGACCATGACGCCCAGCACCACCGGCAGAGACGGCGCGACGCCGGCCGCGGCGACTCCCGCGCCGATCAACGCCACCAGGACGACCATCCCCCAGCCGAAGCGGCGCGGGGCAGGCCGCGTCGCGGCCGCGATGGAGCCGAAAGTCGAGCCAAGGCCCCACGCGGCGAATGTCGTACCCAGGGCAACCGCGCCCTGGCTGAAACGGTGGTATGCGAGGGCCGGCAGCCCGACCTCGACGGCACCCAGGGCGAAGAAGTTGAGCACGGCGATGACGAGGAGGGCCGCCCGTATCGGCACATCGCGCCAGGCTTGAAGCAGCCCATCGCGCACGTCGCCGACCGGGTTGGTCCTCGGCTTACCTGAGATTCGTTCGCCCGCCGGAAGCGGGAGAACCAGCAAGCTCGCGGCTGCCGAGGCGGCCGCATCCACGGCCAGCGCGGAGCCGGCGCCGACAGCCGCCACGACGGCGCCTGCGGCCGCGGGCCCCAGCACGATCGCTGCGGTGCGGCTGAGGTTGAGGAGCGCATTTCCAGCCTCGAACTGGTCCGGGGCCAGCAGGCGAGGCACCATCGATGTGCTGGCCGGGTACCAGAAGGCCGACGTCGCGCCCACGAGGACGGCGGCCACGAACAGCTCCCACATCTCGATCGAGTGGGTCAGCGTGAGTGCGGCGACGATGGCCATCACCGCTCCGCGGCTCACGCCTGCCGCCACCATCGTGCTTCGAGGTGTGAAGCGGTCGCTGACCGCGCCGCCGAGCAACATGAACAGCGCCTGGGGGACGGCCGCGGCCGCTAGCACCGACCCGACGGCGAGGTTGGAGCCGGTGAGCTGAAGCGTCAGCCAGGCCACGGCGACGTAATTGAAGAAGCCCGCCACCATTGCTGCAAACTGGGCGGTCCAGAGCAGCATGTAGGCGCGCGACCGAAGCACCGCCGTCAGCGGCGCACGGTGCCTCGCGGTCTGTGTGTTATCGGTGTCAGCATACGGTGTAGACATGCAAGACAGTCTAAGTATGCGGTGTAGACTTTGTCAAGCCCATGGCCGGTAGGGAAAGAAAGAAGCGCCGCGGCCTGTCCCGCGAGGCGATCGTGGCGCGCGCCCTCGAGATCGGCAACGCCGGAGGCCTCGACGCGGTCAGCATCCGCCGGCTTGCCCAGGACTTCGACGTGACCCCGATGGCGCTGTACCGGCACGTGAAGGACAAGCAGGACCTGGTCAATGCGATGACCGAGCTGATCATGGAGGGCATCGACCTCACGGCCGGATTCCGGCCTTCGATGACGTGGACCGAAAGGGTGCGCCGGGCGATGACGAACTTCAGGGCCTGGATCGACGCGAGGCCGCTGGCGCTGCCTCTCTCGATCGCCTACTCGGGCGAAGGACCACCCGGCTTCTGGAGGATGAGCGATGACCTTCTCGGCATCCTTCTCGAAGCCGGCTTCACGCGTCGCGAAGCCGTCGTCCTGATCCGGGTGGTTTCCAACCTGCTGTCCGGCTACCTCCTGCTCCAGGGCGAGGACGACCCGGCGCTACGGCAACGTCTCGAGGCCGGCGAGGTTGAGCTCATCCGCAAGCGGATGGAGCTCACTCAGCTCAGCCTTCCGCGCGACGAGTTTCCAAACATCGTGGCGAGCGCGCGTGACATGGCCGACGTCTGGCTGAGCAATCCCGACCGCTGGTGGCAGGACACCATGGACGTGATCGTCTTCGGGCTGGAGTCGATGCTCGAGAGACGGCGGAGACGATCCGGCGTCAGGTCACGTCCCGCGTCCTGACCAGCCCGGCCGAAACGACGACGATCGCCACGAGCCACAGCGTCAGCACGACGGCGGCGTGGGTGCCGTCGACCGGTGGAGAGCCCGCGCTGGCTGCGGCCGCCGCCCGAACCGCCCCGAACGACTGCTGAAGATACGTCGCGTTAGCGATGGGGAGCCACTCCTGGATCTGCTTGAAGGTGTCGCCGAGGTTGACGAGTAAACCGAACACCAGGTTCTCGATCACCAGCGCGTAAGCGAGACCAAGCCCGATCGCCAGCGCCGACCCGCGAAACGCGGTGGCGAGCCCGAAGCCGAAAACCGCCAGGAAGTAGAGGATCAGCCAGGCTGCTCCGATGCCCTTGATCACGTCCTGGGCTGCGGGCCACGTGGTCGCATGCTGGTCGAACAAGGCGATTGCGAAGCTGGAGGCAGCGTCCACCGCGAACAGGGACAGGGCCATTACGAGCGCGACGACAGCAAGCGTCACCAGCTGGCCGGCGACGATCGTGATCCGGCCCGGAAGCTGCAGGTGCGCCGTCTTGATCGTGCCCCACGAGTACTCGCTCCCCTGGAAGAGGACGCCGATGATCAGCGCGAAGATGCCGTAGAGGCCGCTCATGTTGGTCAGGGTTTTCCTGATCACAGACGCCGGGTAGAGGTCGGTGCGCAGGTTGGCCAGCGTGGCGCCCGTCGCGGCTGTGCCCCTCGGCGGATGGGTGGCGACGATGTACACCAGCAGATACTCGAGGCCGATCGAAAGCGCGAGCAGCAGGCCGATCGTCACCCACACCGATGGCCGGCGCACCACCTTGAACCACTCCGCTCGGATCGCGGCGACTGTCATGAGCCGCTCTCCGAGCCGGTCAGCTCGATGAAAACATCTTCGAGAGACCGCTCGGCGGGCCGGAGCTCGGTGAGGTCGACGCCGCTCGTGACCAGTCGTTTGGCGATGTCGGCGGTCTGGCCCATGTCGACTCTCAGACTGAAGGCACCGTCGCGCACGCTGATCCGGTCGGCCGCGACGGCCTGTTCGAGGATGGCGCGCGCTTTGTCGATCGGCTCGGCGCGAACGATCAGCTCGGTGCCACCGCGGATCTCATCGACCGTTCCTTCCGCCACCAGCGCGCCTTTGCGAATGACACCGACGCGCGAGCATATCTGCTCCACCTCGTCCAGAAGATGACTCGACAAGATCACGGTCCGGTCGCCCTTGCCGAGCTCGATGATCATGTGGCGGAACTCGACAATGCCCTGCGGGTCGAGACCGTTCGTCGGCTCGTCCAGGATGAGCAGGGCCGGATCCTTGAGCAGGGCACCCGCGACTCCGAGCCGCTGCTTCATGCCGGTCGAGTAGGTCGCGAAGGCTCGCGACGCGTGCTCGGTCATGCCCACCTCATCGAGCACCGCGGGCACGCGCGAGTCCTTCAGGCCGCAGTAGCGCGCCAGCAGCCGCAGGTTGTCGCGCCCCGACAGGTAAGGCCAGAATGCAGGCGACTCGATCATCGCGCCCACCTGCGCCAGAGACCGCCGCGATCCGGCGGCGCCTCCCGCCACCGTGGCGGTCCCCGACGTCGGCTTGATGAGACCCGTCAGCATCCGCAGCGTCGTGGTCTTCCCGGCGCCGTTCGGCCCGAGCAGGCCGTACACCTCGCCGGAGCGGACAGTGAGGTTCAGGCCCTGGACTGCGAGGACATGGTGGCCGTACTGCTTGGTGAGCCCGCGCGTTTCGACAAGGTTCGAGAGAGCGCTCGCCATTTCCGTGACCGTGCTTTAAGTACCCGGCGTGGGCGGCGGAGGTTGCACCGGCGTATCGAAACCAATGTGATGAGCGCCGGCGGCGCGGTCCTCCGTCATCGCCAGCTCACCGAATCGCTCCTCGTACGCGGCGACGTTCTGGGTCAGCAGCTGCGCCACGAGCTTGAGGTGGTTTGGGCTCATGCCCACGCGCGCGTAGATGCGAACCAGGCCCGGGTCCTCTGGCGCCCACTGGCCAAAGTT
>DATEGL010000186.1:0-8016 GCA_035280145.1 Candidatus Dormiibacterota bacterium
CGCGTCGAGGGCGCGTGGTAAAGCGAGGATCGCCATCTAGGCTATGCACCGAACGTTAGTGCAGCCAAGGTTGGTCGGGCTCGCCGTCATCGTCGTCGCGGTCCTCGGCGGCGTCGGCTACGCGGCCGCCGGCAACGCCTATGCACGAACGCATATCGCGTTCGCGGATCGCACCCTGGGCGCGGTCCTCTCGCATCAAAGCGCGCTCAACGCGACGTTCAGCGCCATCAACACGCAGCTGGGCACGTTGAACAGCAACCCCTACTTCAAGCCTCAGGAGGCGGTGGCTCTGGTGGATAAATCGGTGGCCGACTCGCAGCTGGCGACGACGACGATCAACGCGGACGATGCGTCACTGGCTGCAGCCGGCAACGGCCTGGATCTGAACCGCTGGCTCACCGTGACCGGGCGGAGTAACCTCGACCAGGAAGCTTCGCGCATCGGCCACGCCCGCAACGCGCTGGCGGCCGCTCGAACGGTGGCCGGGGACAAGGTGCTCGAGGGCGGATTCTGGCACTACCTGTACACGGGGCTCGGTGACCTCGCGCCGCTGGACGCCCAGGTCTCGACCGGCAACCTGAGCGCGGCGCGCACGGCGCTCGCGACGATGAAGGCCGACATCGACCAGGCGGCCGCCAGGTCATCTGCTCCGCCGCTCCCCTCCGACCTGGCCAGCATGATGAAGGACCTGCAGACGTTCGTCACCGACTACGGCAAGCAGCTGGACGCGCAGATCGCCGGCGACGACGCGAGCGTCGCCAGCTACCAGTCGAGCGTGCAGGCAGACCTCATCAAGGTCGGCCAGTACGACATCGCGGCGATCGGCGCCAAGATCGATGCGTACTACAAGCCGCTGATCGACCGCTTCAACACTGAGATCACCGCCGCGACGAGCTAGGCTGATTGGCCATGGCCGAGCGTTCGCACGACGGCGTTCGGCTGGTCGAGGAGGCTCGCCTCGACCAGTTGGGCGCGGTCCCGATGGACGACGTCGAGGCCCAGATGGACCGCCTGCTGGAGCCCGACGTCGATGCGGCCTCGCTCTACCGGCGCTGGGAGCGGCAGCAGTGGGCGGTCTCCCAGCTCGACTTCTCGCGCGACATCGCCGACTGGGTAACGCTGCCGCCGCCGGTGCAGAAGGTGATGCAGAACACCATGACGCTCTTCTTCATCGGCGAGCAGGCGGTCACCGACACGCTGGCGCCGCTGCTTCACGCCGCGCCACGCGAGGACGAGCGCATCTTTCTCGCCACGCAGATAGCGGACGAGGCCCGGCATACGGTCTTCTTTCAGCGGTTCTTCGAAGTCGTGCTTGGTGTTGGAGGGGGGCTGCATGCCGCCCTGGACGCCGTCTCGCCAGGAGCAACGGAAGGATTTCGCAAGATCTTCGAGCGGCAGCTGCGCGAGGCGATGGACCTGGTCCGCCTGGAGCCGGAGAACGAGAAGGCCTGGATCGAGGGCGTCGTCACCTATCACCTGATCATCGAGGGCTACCTCGCGATCACGGGCCAGCGCAGCCTGCTCCGGACGCTTCGCAAGGTCGGGTTGATGCCGGGGTTTGCGGCCGGCTTCACAGCGGTGGCGCGCGACGAGTCGCGGCACATCGGGTTTGGGGTGCTCGCGCTCCGGCGCCGAGTCCAGGAGAAGCCCGAGATGGCGCAGGTGATCAGGCTGAAGGTGCTGGACCTGCTGGAGCCGGCGGTGCGCACGGTCATCGCTCCCGACCGCAGGCTTCCCTTCGAGGATCCCCGCCAGATCCCGGAGCCGCTGCGGGTCAATGGCCTGGAGCTGCGCGACTTCGCCATTTCCTCGTTGACGAAGCGCTTGCGGTCGTCTGGACTTTCCGCGGAGGTTGTGGGAGACGTGCGCCGGCAAGGCCTCGAGCTATACGAGCAGGCCTGGTCCGAGTATGAGCGCAACCACGACCTGCGCCACCCGGTCCGCTTCTACCAGGAGGGCCTGGTCACCGCGCCGCTGTGACGCCTGGGCTCTATCCAGAGGATTCGATCACGCGGCGCGTGAACCGCGAGAACGTTCTGCTTCTGGGCGGCGGGCGGGCGCTGCTGATGCAGCTGGCGCACCCCAAGGTGGCGGCCGGCGTCGACGAGCACTCAGACTTTCGGACCCGGCCGATCCAGCGCTTGCGCCGCACGATCCGGATGACGATGGCGATAGTTTTCGGCGATCGCGAGACGGCGCTGGCGGCCGCCAGAGTCGTCAACCAGTCGCACGGCCGGGTGCGTGGCGCCGGGTACCGCGCGCTCGATCCGGAGCTCTTGATGTGGGTGCACGCGACACTGGTCGACTCGGCACTCGTGACATACGAGACGTTCGTCAAGCCACTGTCTGTGCACGAGCGAGAAGCCTTCTTCCAGGAGTCCAAGCTGCTGGGCGAGCTGCTCGGCATCCCGCGCGAGCGCTTCCCGAAAACTCATCGAGACTTCGCCGCTTACCTCGATTCGATGCTGGCAACCGAGGTGCGCGTGGGTTCGCTCGCCCGGGAGCTGGGCACGCTGGTCCTGCGCCCGAAGCTGCGCTTGCTGCCGGGTCCGGCGATGGTTCCCTTCGAGGCGGTGACTGCGGGCCTACTGCCGCCGACGCTGCGGGAGCAGTACGGGCTTCGCTGGGGAGTCCCACAGCAGCGCATTTACCGGCTGATGGTGATCGCGCTTCCGAAACTCGTCGCCGTGACGCCGCCGGTCATTCGTGTCTGGCCCCTGCCGGGGCACAACGTGAAGCTGTCCGGGAGCCTATCGCTCAGCTCTTGACGTAAACGATCCCCATCGCTTTGGGCCCGGTGTGCGTGCCGAGCACCGCTCCGATCTGGCCCACCGTCACCTCACGACCCGGAAACTGGCTTCGCAGCTCAGCCGCGACGCGCTCCGCTTCTTCAGGCGCCTGCGCGTGCATGACCGCCATGTGCTCCACCGGCAGGTCGGACTTGAAGTACTCGACCATCCGCGGGATGGCACGCGAGCGCGTGCGGACGCGGTCGACGGCCTTGATCTCCTTGTCGGGCGGAGCGACGAGGAGCAGAGGCTTCAGGTCCAGCATCGTGCCGATCACCGCCTGGGCGCGGCTGAGGCGCCCGCCCATCTCGAGATATCGCAAGGTGTCGAGGAGGGCGAGCACCCGCGTCTTGGGGACGCGCTGCAGCACCTCGGCGGTCGCTTCGTCAAGCGTCGAGCACTCGGCGGCGACCCGGCACAAAAACGCGATCGGCATCGAGACCGTCTGGCTGTCGATGATGTTGACCTTGAATCCATCCACTGATGACGCGCCGACCCGCGCCGCCTCCCCCGTGGCGGAGAGCTGGGCGCCGATGTGAATCGAGATGCAGCTCTCGTAGTCCTTCGCCAGCCGCTGGTAGACCTCCGCGAACTCGCCCGGTGACGGTGCGGAGGTCGTGGGCAACGTGCTCGAGGCCGCCAGGCGCTTGAAGAACTCCTCGTCTGTGATATCGACGCGGTCGCGGAAGGTCTCCTGGCCGAACAGGACTTTGAGCGGGACCACCTCGATTCCGTACTGGTGCCGCCAGGCCCCGGGCAGGTCGGCAGTCGAGTCGGTGACGACGGCGAAGTTACGCGGCAAGCGTTGGTCCGCTATTCGACGGACAGGATGAACGGGTAGTGCTGCTGGCCGCCCTGCTGGACCTCGACCTCGAGGCCGGGGTAGTGGTTGCGGATCGCCGACTCGAGGTTCTTCATCTCGTCGTCGCTTGCCTGCTCGCCGCGATACACGGTCACCAGCTCGTACGCGTCGGGACCAAGCTTGCCGAGGGCCTTGTTCACCACCTCTGAATAGTCGCCGCCGGCGAACTCGAGCCTTTCGTTGATGAGCCCGATCACATCGCCCTTCCTGACGCGCATCCCATTGGATCGCGTGTCGCGCACGGCGTGGGTGACCTCGATGGTCTGCACGCGCTCCGCTTCGGCTTTCATGGCGCCGACGTTTTCCGCGGCCGGACGCTCCGGCCGAAACGCGACGACGGCCGACACGCCCTGCGGCACGCTGTGCGTCTCGACGAGGTACACCTTCTTCTTGGTCAGGCCGATGACCTGTTTGGCGGCGGGAATGACGTTTCCGTTGTTGGGCAGCAGGATGACCTCGTCATAGGGAAGGGACTCGATGGCGGTGAGGATGTCCTGCGTGCTGGGGTTCATGGTCTGGCCGCCCTCGATGATCGCGTCGACGCCGAGGCCGCGAAAGATCTCAACCAGTCCCCGGCCGGCCACTACTGCGACCACGCCGACGCCGTTCGGCCGCGGCGCCCTAGCCGCGGGGGTGGCGCCTTCAGATTCCAGGATCCGCCTGTGCTGCGTCGACATGTCGCCGACGTTGAGCTTCAGCAGCTTGCCGTAGCCGCCGGCGATGTTGATGACGCTCGTCGGGTCGTCAGTGTGGACGTGAACCTTCACCAGCTCCGGCTCGCCGACCACGATGACTGAGTTCCCCATGGACTCGATCTGGTCGCGGATGAGCTCGACGTCGAGGTTGTTGCCCTCGATCAGGAACTCGGTGCAGTAGCCCCAGCCGCCCTCCGGCAGAGCCATCGAGACCTGCGAAGCGGGGGCAAGCGGAGCCTTCGGCTGCGCCAGCGCGGCTAGCGCAGGCTCTGACTCTTCGACCGTCTTCAGCATGCCTTCGAGGATCAGCTGCAGGCCAAAACCGCCCGCGTCGACGACTCCGGCTTCGCGGAGTATCTGGAGCTGGCCGGGCGTCTTGAGGACGGCTGCTTTGGCGCCGGCCGCGGCGGCGGCCATGACGCGCGGCACAGTCGTATCGGGGCCGCTGGCGGCCGTCGCGGCGGCGCGACCCGCCTCGCGCGCGACGGTGAGGATCGTCCCTTCAGTCGGTTTGTTCACCGCTCGGTATGCGGCGTTGGCGGCTTCCTCCAGGGCGGCCGCGAGCTCCTGCGGCGACAGCGAGCTCTTGCCTTCGACCGCACGGGCGAATCCGCGGAAGACCTGCGAAAGGATGACGCCCGAGTTGCCGCGAGCGCCCATGAGGCTTCCGTGCGAGGCGAGCTTGGCGATCTTGCTGACCTCGGCGGCGTTCGATTCCTTGACGTCCTCGACGGCGCTCTGCAGCGTCAGCAGCATGTTGGTGCCGGTGTCGCCATCTGGAACCGGGAAGACGTTGAGGCGGTTGACCTCCTCATGATTGGCGGCGAGCCAGCTGAGACTGCCGAGAAGCGCCCTCTTCAGGAGCTGCCCGTCGACCTCGGTTGTTCGCTGCCCTGGCGTCTTCGTCGTCGCCATGCCTAGCCCTTCTCCTCCCGGACGCCCTGCACGTTGACGTTGACCTTGAGCACCGGCACGTTGACCGAGCGTTCGACCTCGAACTTCACGGTCTCCTGGAGGTTGTGGGCGACCTCGGTGATCCTGATGCCGTACTGGACGATGACGTAGACGTCGATGGCCAGCCCTTCTTCGAGCTGGACGACGTCGACGCCCTTGTCGGCGTTCTCCCGCCGCAGCAGCTCGGCGACGCCGTCACGAAGGCCCCGTCCGGCCATACCCGAGATGCCGTAGCAGCGTTCCGCGGCGTGGCCTGCGATCGCGGCGACGGCCGACGGGAAAACTTCGATGCGGCCCCACTGCCTCGACTGGATGAGCGCCGTGGTGGTCTTAGAGGCCATGCAAAGCCCCATGGTACAATTCAGGTCCGCGCCCAAGCTCTCGGGCTGTTTTGGCGCGTTTTTTGATCTCAGGCGGAAGGTAACTCATGGCTAAAGAGTGCGCCATCTGTGGCAAGCGGCCTCAGTTCGGACACCACGTCAGTCACGCGAAGAATCGGGTCAACCGGAGGTTCGAGCCGAACCTGCAGATGGGGCGGGTGACGGTTGCCGGCCGGACTTTCCGGGCGCGCGTTTGCACGCGCTGCCTGAGGACTTACTCGGCCTAGCTCGACCCTGCCGCCAGCAGCACGGCGGCGGATGCGGCGGCGATCGCGAGCGCGATGGTGCACGCGGTCACCACGAATCGCCAGTCCCGCCAGCGGACCGACTCATCGCTGTCTTTCACGCTCCAGACGACCATTTGTGGAGAGGTAAACGCTGGCCGAGGCGCCTGCAACCAAAGTCAGTTTTCGCACCGCGTGATCAGAGCTCCAGGCCGTGGATCTCGCCCAGCCGGCTTAAGTCTCTCTTCAGCGCCAACCACACTCGCTCCTGCGCTTCCTTGCCTGGCACGACGGTCCTCGGATCGTTGACATCGGCGGCAAGGTCGGGACGCTCGACCATCTCGGCGAACAGCAAGGTCCACGCACGCGGCACCACCTCGTGCACGGCGTAGCCGCCGCCACCCAGGGCCAACCACCTGCCCTCGCACAGCTCGTGGGCAAGCTCGTGGAAGGTGCGGCCGACGTGCGGCCAGATGCGCGTGGTCGCGGCCAGGTGCGCCAGAGGGTCGAGGTGATGCGTGTCGCAGCCGTCCTGGGTCACGAGCACGGTCGGCTTGAAGCGCCGCAACAGTGCCGGCACCACCCGGTCGAAAGCGGCAAGCCACGGCTCGTCCCATGTGTAGGGCACGAAAGGGAGGTTGGCGGCGTAACCAAGGCCCGCGCCGAGCCCCGCGTCTTCCGGAAACCCGGTCCCTGGAAACAGCCAGCGACCGCTCTCGTGGAGGCTGATCGTCAGCACGTCGCGGTCGCTCTGGAAGATCTCCTCCACCCCATCGCCGTGGTGCACGTCGACGTCGACATACGCCACCCGATGGCCGCGCTCCTTGAGCCACTGGCAGGCGATCGCGGCGTCGTTGTACGTGCAGAACCCCGAGGCGCGGTCCCGATGCGCGTGGTGCAGGCCGCCGGCGGGGCTGAAAACGTGGAGGCCCGCGCCGCCGGCGATCTGTTCAGCCGCGACGATCGAGGCGCCAACTACGAGCGAAGTGCCTTCGTGCAGCTCGTCCGAGACGGGGTTGTCGGCAGAGGCGAATCCGGCCAGGTCGATTGCGAGTGCCGATACCTCGCGCCTCTGTGCCGGGTCGCTGAGCTTGCGCACGAGGTCGATGTACTCGGGCGAGTGGACGAGCTCGAGCTCCTGGGTCGTGGCCGCGCGAGGTGGGATCAGATGGGCGTGCTCGATGAGCCCTGTCGACTTGATGAGATCGACGGCGAGCTTGACCCTTACCGGCTGGAGGGGGTGCTCCTCGGAGAGGAAGTGCTTCATCAGGACATCGCCGTAAACGAGCGAGACCGGGCCGGACACGGCCACTTACCCTAGCGGCTGCATGGTCTTTGAATCGGTGCCGAACTTTTCGGAGGGCCGGCGCGTGCACGTGATCGAGGCGATCGCCGGCGCCGCGAGTGACGCGTTCGTTCTCGACACCGATCCCGATCCGGATCACAACCGTTTGGTGGTCTCTCTTGCCGGCGCCAGGCGCCGCCTCCTCGACGGATTGCTGGCCGCTGTCGGTGCGGCGATCGAGCGGATCGACCTCCGCGCGCATCACGGTGTGCATCCACGCGTGGGCGCGGCTGATGTCGTGCCGATCGTGCCGCTCGGCGAGGCGACGCTCGACGCGGCTCGCGCGCTCGCTCACGAGATCGGCCAGCGGGTCTGGAGTGAGCTCAAAGTCCCGGTCTTCTTCTACGGTCACGGCGAGCACCGCGCCCTGGCGGACATTCGCGCCGGTCGCGTCAAGCCCGACATCGGCGGCCCGGACCTCCACCCCACCGCCGGCGCCGTCTGTGTGGGTGCGCGGCCAGCACTCGTCGCCTTCAACGTGATGATGTTCGACACCGACCTGATCGCAGTTCGGGCGCTAGCGCGTTCATTCCGCGAATCGGGCGGCGGGATGCGTGGAGTGCAGGCCCTTGCGTTCGAGCTGCCAGGCCGGCGGGTCCAGCTCTCGATGAACCTCTTTCGCGTGGACGAGACGTCGCCGGCGGACGTGCTCGCCGAGCTCGAGCGGCGCGGAGTGGAGGCCGGTGCGCCCCAGATCGTCGGGCTGGCTCCGGCGATGGTCGCCACCGCGGCGGCGGACGGCCGGCTGCTCGAGGGCCGGCTGGCCA
>DATEGL010000187.1:0-8824 GCA_035280145.1 Candidatus Dormiibacterota bacterium
AGGGGCGCGGCGGCGTTGCGGGTCAGCCTTCGCTGCTGGAGGAAGTTGACCAGCTCCTTCTGGCTGATGCCAAGTTCGCGTGCGAGCTCGTGTGCCTTCATTCGGAACTATTGATTATGCCGGGCGGAGCAAATTCGAAACTTCGGCCCACAGCTCGGCTGGAACTGGCGCTCCGAGCGCCCGCTCGATCAGCCGGCGCTTGCGCGCCCCCTCTACGCACTCCGCTGAGGCGTGCACATAGGCCCCACGGCCGGGCTTTTTGCCGGTTGGATCCAGCTCGACACTGCCGTCTGGGCGGCGGACCAGGCGGACAAGCTCCCGCTTGCCGGCCTCCTGCCGGCAGGTGACGCAGGTCCTAACCGGGTGGTGTTTCGCCGTCTGACTCGCTCGGCTTGATGTCGATCCGGTAACCGGTGAGCTTGGCCGCCAGACGGGCGTTCTGGCCGTCGCGACCGATGGCGAGCGACAGCTGAGTGCGGGGCACGAGCACAGTCGCGGTGCGGGTGACGCGGTCAATCGTCACCCGGTCCGCTTTCGCCGGGCCGAGGGCGGCGGCGACGAACGCTTCCGGGTCTTCCGACCACGGGACGATGTCGACGTGCTCGCTGGCGAGTTCGCTGAGGATGGCCCGGTGGCGGACGCCTTTGGGGCCGACGCAGGCCCCGACGGGGTCCAGCCCGGGCTCGCTGCACGACACGGCGATCTTGGTCCGCAGGCCGGGCTCACGGGCGATGGCGCGCACCTGAACGGTGCCGGCCTTGATCTCCGGCACCTCTGTCTCGAGCAGGCGGTGGACAAAGGCCCGCGCCCCACGCGAAACCCTCACCTGCGCTTGCTTGCGGTTGTGCTGGGTGTCGAGGATCACCACGAGCACGGGGCGGCCAGGCTGCAGCTGCTCGCCGGGTATCTGCTCCTCGGGCGGCATGACTCCTTCCGCCCGGCCGAGGTCGACGTAGACGACTCCGCCTTCGATGCGATCCACCACGCCGGTCGCCAATTCGCCCTTGTGCTCGGCGACATCGCGCAGCACTTTGTCGCGCTCGAGGTCGTGGATGTGGCGGAGGACTGCGTGCTTGGCGGTCTGGGCGGCCATACGCTTGAAGTCCTCGGATGGGAGCTGGTGCACCTCCACCGTTCCGTCTGGATGGACGACGCGGCTGCTCACGTCCAGCGCACCAGTGTGCGTGTCGAGCTTTACGGAAACCTCGCCATCCGGATTGAATGCGCGCTTGTATGCGACGCCGAGGGCGCCCTCGACCGTGTGGAGCATCTCGTCGAACGGGATGCCCAACTCGCTGCAGAGCGCGCTCAGCGCCTCTGACAGCGATTGGGTCGACGGCTCAGATTGCGACCGCGAGCCTGCCCGCGACAACGTCTTCCCAACCGATGTGGATGATCACCGGCGCCCGGCCGCGCGCACCTGGCGCCTGCACCGCGATGCCTGCTCCGTCGACCGCGACCAGCTGACCTTCGACTACCGTCTCTGTATCCCCGCTTCGATACCGGATGTTGACACGCTTACCGTTGAAACGCCCGTAATCGTGCTGGGTGCGCAGGGGCCGCTCCGCACCGGGCGAGGAGACCTCGAGCTCGTAGGGGCCGGCGATCAGGTTGGCGCGGTCGAGGAGCGGACCGGCGACTTTGCTGACTCGCTCGCAGTCCTCGATGGTGATGGGCTCTTCGTGGTCGATCGAGATGCGCAGCGTGCGCCCTGACTGGCCGGACTGACCGAGCGAGTACAGCTCGTAACCCATGTGGTTCAGCGTGGGTTCGAGCAGCTCCTTGATCGACGGTATGGGCCAGGTCGGCATGTCCGGTGTGTGGGATCTACCTTACCGCACCCCGAATTACACCCCAACCCCGCCCCGTAGGCGGCAAAAGGGTCCATCAACTCGGTCGATACACACTTTTGCCGCCTTCACAGGCTGAATTGGCGTGGGATCGAGAACAGTCCACCCTGGCAGACGTGGCCCTCAAGCCTCGGATCCCGCATGCGCTGAGAGCTGGCGCGTTCACCCTCGATGAGGCCAGGGCCGCCGGTGTGACCGCCACGGCGCTGCGTGGTAAGTCGTGGCTTCGCCTCGAACGAGGGATTTACTGTTGGCGCGAGGTAGTCGCAGAGCCCTGGAGGCTGCTCTGCGCATTGCAGCGGCTCCAGCCCGATGTCGTGTTCGCCGGACGCACTGCCGCATGGCTCCATGGAATCGACATCGATCCGGCGGACCCGATCGAGGTCATCGTTACGCGGAGCTCGGGCATGCGATCGAGGCTAGGCGTCCTCGTGGGTCGGTCAGTTGTCGCCACAGATGAGGTCGTGATCGTCCGGACCCTCCACGCAACGTCCCCGCGACGAACGCTGTCGGACCTCTGCGTGCGGCTTGCGGGAGTCGATGCTCTCGTCGTGCTCGACGCGGCGCTTCGCAAGGGCTTGCGGCGCATGGACGGTCCGCTCGGCGCACTCGCTGAGCCGGCGGAGTCTCCGATGGAGACCCGCCTGCGATGGCTGCTCATCAGCGCGGGCCTGCCACGCCCCGAAGTCCAGACGAACCTTCACGACATGACTGGTCGGTTCGTTGGGCGAGGGGACCTGTATTACAAGGACGCCCGGCTAGTCATCGAGTTCGATGGTGGCAATCATCGCGATCGACTTGTCGAGGACAACCGCCGGCAGAACGCGCTCGTCAACGCCGGCTACAGAATTCTTCGATTCACGGCGTCGGATGTCTACAACGGCCCGAGACGATCCTGGCGCAGGTCAGCGCAGGGGTTGCAGCCTCCGCCAGACGACCAGCAGCGGCGCGGCGTTGAAGATCGAGCTGTAGGTTCCGGACACGATGCCGATCAGCAGGGCCAGCGACAGCCCCTTCAGCGTCTCCCCGCCCGAGATGAAGATCGCCGCCAGCACGAGGACGACAGTGAAGCTCGTGATGATCGACCGCGCGGCCGTCTGCATGATGCTGAGGTTCACCACCTGCTCGAACGACAGGCGCTGACTGACCCGCAGGTTCTCGCGGATCCGGTCGAACACAACGATCGTGTCGTGCACCGAAAAGCCGACGACGGTCAGCACGGCGGTCACAAAGAACGCGTCGATCTCGCCGACGCGAAGCTTGAACACCATGCCCAGGATGGAAAAAATCCCGGTCAGCACGAACACGTCGTGCAGCAATGCGAGCAATGCAGACCCGCCGAACTGAAAGCCCGCTCGCCAGCCGCCAGGCACATTGCGGAACCAGATCGCAAGCAAGCCGAGGATGACGATCGCCGCAATCGAGACCGCCAGGAGTGAGGTCAGGATCGTCTCCCCTGCGATCGTGCCCCCCACCTCCAGGATCTGCTGCACTTTCATCGGCCCCAGCCGGTTCCTCAGATCGTCCTGGATGTAGGTCTGCGAGGACGCGTTCAGCGGTGGATAGCGAATGATGTAGCCACCGCCCGACGTCTGGATCACCGAGCCGTTGAAGTTCTGCGCGTCGACGGCGGTCTGGATCTGCGCCAGCGAGGGATTGTTGTCGAAGGTGACGGTGAACTCGGTCCCGCCCGCGAAGTCGATGCCCAGGAGGAAGCCACGACTCCACATCGAAAGAATGCCGGGGATGATGATCAACAGCGAGAGCGCAAAGAACCAGTTGCGCCGGCCGATGATGTTGATTCGGCGAATCCGAGGTTCGCGGACCTGAGCGGGCTTTGCTTCTGGCTCCGGCTCGGTTATCGGCTGGGTCGACTCTTCAGCGACGATGTCCGCGGCCTGCTCTTCCTGATCGACGTCAGACAGCTCGGACACGGTCTACTCCAAGCAGGCCCGCGCGGCGGAAGCGGCCAGAGATCAGAACAATCGCGAGCAGGTTGTGCGTCACCACGATTGCGGACACAAGGCTCACGGCGACGCCGATGGCCAGCGTGAACGCAAAGCCTTTGACGACCGACGGTCCGAAGTAGGCAAGGATGCCGCAGGTGACCAGCGTGGAGAGGTTGGAGTTCCAGATCGCGGGCCACGCGCGCCGCACCGCGGCGTCGACCGCTGCAGCGATGGTGCGACCTGCGCGCACCTCCTCTTTGAATCGTTCGAAGATCAGGACGTTGGCGTCCACCGCCATTCCGACCGAGAGGATGAACCCGGTGATTCCCGCAAGCGTCAGCGTCACCGGTATGGCCTTGAACAGCGCCAGGACCGCGCCCGCGTAAAACAGCAGGGCGAGGCTGGCAAGGAAGCCCGGCAGCCGGTAGTACAGGATCATGAACAGGACCACGATCGTGAGCCCGAGCAGGCCCGCGGCCAGACTGAGCTTGACCGACTGTGCGCCGAGCGTTGCACTCACCTGAGTAACGTCGAGGGCCACGAGGTCGACCGGCAGAGAGCCAGAGTTGATTCCGGTGGCCAGATCACCGGCGCTCTGTTGCGTGAAGGCGCCGCTTATCTGGGCCTGGCCGCCGGCAATCTCTTCACGGGTGATCGGGTCGGTCAGGAACTTGCCGCAGACAGTGCCAGTCGTTTGCGAAGCCAAGCAGCCGGGGTCGTAGGCCGAGGTCACTTTGGCGACGTAGGACGAGTCTTCCCAGTTGTCGATGTCCGTCTGCGTCAGATCGAGCCAGATCGTCAGGTGGCGCTGCGCGCAGTTGGCGCTGGCGCTGGTCGTTGAGTCGCCGGGGCAGGCGGCGACGTTGTCGCGTGTCAGGTTGTCGAACTTCGAGGCGCCCGAACCCGTGAACGTGATGTTCACCACCCAGGCGGTGCCGGTCTGGTCGATGGCTGCGCTGGCGGACGAGATGTCATCGCCGGTTAGGCCCGTCAGGGCCGGCTTGAAGCCGGGCTGCGGACCGTTGGTCACCTTCGTGTCCGGCACCCATTTGGTGTATACGAGCTTCGAGACCGCGCCGATCGTCTTCTGGGCCTGGTCGGCATTGACCCCGGCCAGGTCGACGGTGATCCGGTCATTGTTGGTGCCGGCGCCGCGGATTTCGGGCTCGCTGACTCCCAGCGAGTTGACTCGCTTGTTGATCACCGAGATCGTCCGCTGCAGGACGTCAGCGCGGTTCTGGCCGGCCGGGAAGTTGGTGAGCTGGTAGTCGATGTGGGTGCCGCCGGCGAGGTCTAGCCCGCGGTGGAAGTACAGCTGCCAGCCCGCCAGGTTCGGTGGCAGGCCCTGCACGTTGCCGGTGAGCGGGAGGTGGTTGGCGAAGCGATAGACGTAGCCGGCGCCGTCCACGAAGATCGAGAAGATCAGGACGGCGACGACGGCAACGCGAAATGGCCAGCTGAGGACTAGTTGCACGGCAGCGGATCAGTCTAGTGAAGCGCCGGTCATCGCTGCCTGAGCACCAGGTTGAGCACGACGGTGGCCACTATCGAGATGATGATGCTGGTCGCGATGGGGATGTAAACGGTCGTGTTGCCGCTTCGTAACGTGATGTCGCCTGGCAGGTGAAATCGCCCAAAGAGCATCAGCGCCCCGCCCACGATCACCAGCAGAACACCGAAGACAAGAACCAGACGACCGACATCCGCCACAACCTACTTACAGTAGGCGCGTTTGCTGCGTCTCGGCTCGCGGGGGCTTCAGTCCCAGGTGCTCATAGGCGAGCTCTGTGGCGACCCGGCCACGGGCGGTCCTCGCCAGGAAGCCCACCTGGATCAGGTACGGCTCGTGGACGTCCTCGATCGTCTCCGGCTCTTCCGAGAGTGACGTCGCCAGCGTGTCGAGCCCAACCGGGCCGCCTTTGAACTTGAGGATCACCGCCTGCAGCAGCTGCCGGTCAAGCGGCTCCAGGCCGATCTCGTCCACCTCGAGCATGCTGAGCGCGTGCCGGGTGATCTCGACGGTGGCGCGGCCGTCGCCGCGCACCTGCGCGTAGTCGCGCACCCTTCGCAACAGCCGGTTGGCGATGCGTGGCGTCCCGCGAGCGCGGCGAGCGAGCTCGGAAACGGCATCGTCGTGGATCTCGATGTCGAGGATGCGCGCCGAGCGGGTGACGATCTTCTCCAGCTCCGGCTTGGTGTAGAAGTCGAGCCGGTACACCGCTCCGAACCGGTCGCGCAGCGGCCCGCTCAGCAGCCCCTGCCGAGTGGTGGCGCCGACGCACGTGAAATGCGGCAGCGGAAGGGCGGCCGCGCTGGCCCCCACGCCCTTGCCGAGCACCGCGTCGAAACGAAAGTCCTCCAGCGCCGGGTAGAGAGATTCCTCCACGACCGTGTTGAGCCGGTGAATCTCGTCGATGAAGAACACGTCACGCGTGGTGAGGTTGAGAAGAATCGAGCCGAGCGCACCCTGGTGGTCGATCGCCGGCCCAGAGCTGACCTTGATCGCGACCCCGAGCTCGTTGGCGATGATGTGGGCGAGCGTCGTCTTGCCAAGCCCGGGCGGCCCGCACAGCAAAACGTGCTCCACCGGTTCGTCGCGCCGGCGCGCCGCCTCGAGCAGGATGCTCAAGTTTTCGCGCACCTGCTCCTGGCCCACGTACTCGGCCAGGAATCGGGGCCGGAGCGTCAGGTCGAACTGCTCGTCGTCTGACCGCGCGTCGAGGACTTTGTCTTTCGTCATTTCCTACCCAGCGCCTTGAGCGCGATCGCAAGCGCCTCCTGAGTGCTCGGCGACGACTTCCAATCGACCGACTCTATGCCCGCACGAGCCTCCTGTGACGAGAAGCCGAGGTTGCGAAGCGCCGACTCCACTGCCTTCGGCACGGCACCGTCGCCGGCGATGGCGGCTGCGCGAGGCACCGCTTCCAGGGCGGCCACCGCGTCGAGGCGGGGCTTGAGCTCGATGATCACCTTCGCTGCAGTGCGCGGCCCCACGCCGCTGGCCCTTCGAATCGGCGCCGCATCCTCGCTCATGATCGCGCGCTTCAGCACCTCGAGGCTCGCGGCGCTGAGGATGTTGAGGCCGACCTTCGGGCCGACACCGTCGACCTGGATCAGCATCTCGAACAGCTCGAGCTCCTCCACGCTGCCGAAACCGTAGAGCGCGAGCTGGTCCTCGCGGACGTGTGTGTGGACGTGCAGCTCGACGTCGCCCCCTGGCTGCGGCAGCTGCTGGCGTGTCTGGGTCGCAACGGTGATGAGGTAACCGACGCCACCGACGTCGAGTACGACGAAGTCAGGACCTGCCCGGCGGACGACCCCGCTCAGATGCGCGATCACCGGACGGCCGCCCGCGCAAAGCGCCGGCTGCGCGCGTGGCACAGGGCGATGGCGATGGCGTCGCGCGCATGGTCGTCCAGCCGGCCATCAGGCAGCTTCACCTGCGCGGCAAGCATGCGTCCGATCTGAGCTTTGTCGGCATTGCCGTAGCCGGTGAGGATCACCTTGACCTGGCTCGGCTTGTATTCGAAGACCGGCACGCCGCACTCCTCGAGCACATTGAGGATCGCGCCACGAGCCTGGGCGACCCCAACTGCGCTCGTTGCGTTGCGGCCCATGAAGAGCTCCTCGATCGATGCCTCTCCGGGCGGATGCTCGGCCAACAGGGCTCGCAGGTGATTGGTGATGGTCAGAAGGCGGGCGCCGTCGCGACCGGGAATCGTGATCACGGTGCTGCAGGAGACGACGACGTTTGGTTCCGCGAACAATGCGAATCCCGTTCCGGCAAGGCCGGGATCGACGCCGAGTATCAGTCCCTGATTGCGACCCGGCATGAGTCCAGCAATTTTCTACACCTGTGCGGCAACGCGTTCAAGAACGTCGGCGGGAATATCGAAGTTGGCGTAAACCTGCTGGACGTCGTCGTCCTCCTCAAGTGATTCCACAAGTCGTAACACCGCGGCGGCTTTGTCTTCGCCTATCGCCACAGTCTGCTTGGGCTGCATCGAGATCTCGGCGTTCTCGACGCTGACGCCGAGTCCCTCCACGGCCGCTTTCACCTTTTCGAATGCGCTTGGCGGAGCCGTGATCTCGACGGACTTGCCCTCGACCTGTACGTCGTCCGCTCCAGCCTCGATGGCGGCGAGACCAACCTCTTCCGGATCGGCCTTGACTGCATTGGCGCTGATCACGCCCTTGCGCTCGAACATCCAGCCCACGGCGTTCGACTCGGCGAGGTTGCCACCGCCCTTGGAGAAGAGGTGCCGTATCGCGGCTGAGGTGCGGTTGCGATTGTCAGTGAGCGTGTCGACCATGACCGCGACCCCGGCGGGGCCGTAGCCCTCGTACCGGACCTCTTCGAGCCTCTCACCGCCCAGCTCTCCTGTGCCCCGCTTGATGGCGTTCTGGATGCGGTCGGTGGGCATGTTGATCTCGCGAGCCTTCTGTATCGCCAGCCGCAGCCGGAAGTTGCCCTCAGGATTGCCGCCCCCCTCGCGGGCGGCGATCGTGATCTCGCGGCTGGCTCGGGTGAACGCCTGCCCGCGCTTCGCGTCGACGACGGCCTTCTTGTGCTTGATGCCGGCCCATTTCGAGTGACCGGACATCAGAAAAACCCTCCGAACATGCTTTCGCTCATTCTAATTCGATGTACCGCCGCCTGGCCGAAACGACGTCGCGCTTTACAGGAGCCGGGGCGTCGGGTCCCACCTTCTCGCCGTTGACTCGAACGCCACCTTGCTCGAGCAATCGTCGCGCGTCGTTGCGGCTGCTGGCAATGCCTGTGTCGACCAGGAAGCTGACGAGGTCCTTAGGCGTTTTCTGGTAGCGCTCACGCTCCTGCGGGATCTCACGCTTGCGGAACTTGGTGTCGAAGTCTTGCTCGGCGCGAGCCGCCGCTTCCTCGCCGTGCAACCGCTTCACCAGCTGGCGGGCCAGGGCCGCCTTGGCATCGCGAGGCTTCAACGCCAGAACCTCCGCCTGCTGCTTAGCCCCCAATCCCGAGACCAGGCGGAAGTAGTCAGCGGT
>DATEGL010000188.1:0-10398 GCA_035280145.1 Candidatus Dormiibacterota bacterium
GCTCTGCAAGAAGAGGAATGAGGCGAAGATGACGACCAGGATCCCGACTGCGATCTGGAGCCGCCATACCTGAGCAAACGAGCCCACGGTGATCAGGATCCTGGTCGGCACCGGGAGATCGGTGTTGAACTCCTTGAACAGGGCGACGAAGTTGGGGAGGACGACCACAATCAAGATGCCGCAGACGACCACGGCCAGGGTGAGGATGATGGCCGGGTAGATCATCGCGGAGCGCAGCCTCTTCAGCGCGGAGTCCTGGCGCTGGAGGTAGGTGGCGATCTGGAGCAGCACTCTGTCGAGGCTTCCGCTGTACTCGGCAGTGCGCACCATGTCGACGTAGAGCTGCTTGAAGACGTTGGGGTGATGCGAGATCGCGACCGAGAACGCCTCGCCGTCGTCGATGTCGCCCTTGATGTCGTCGAGGGCGGCCCTGAACGGCCCGGATCGGGTGCCCGAGCGCAGGAGGCGGATGGCCTCCGTGATCGGCACGCCGACCTTGAGGAACGTCGAGAGCTGGCGTGAAAAGAGGATGAGGTCCGACGTGCTGACGCCGAAGAAGGTGGGCAGCTGCCGGTAGATGGCGCGCCAACCCGACCGGGCCGGGCGCAGCGAGACGACCCGGTAGCCGCGCCGCATGAGGTCACGCTGCGCGGCGCCCGCCGAGTCGCCCTTGATCAAGGCGTCTTCGAGAACGCCCCTCGGACTGTATGCGCGGTAGTGGAACTTGGTGGCGATTTTCCCTGACCTCCGCTTAGAGGATGTAGACGCTGCGGAGCGCTTCGGGGACCGTGGTCACGCCCGCGGCGGCCTTCTGCCAGGCGTCGAGCTTCAGCGGAACGACGCCCTCCTCGAGCGCGGCACTCATCATGTCGCGGTGGCTCGCGCGGTCGATGACCATCCTCTTCAGGCGGTCGGTCATCGTCAGCACCTCGAAGACTCCGATCCGGTCGAAGTAGCCAGTGTGATTGCATCGGGCGCAACCCTGCCCGTGGTACAGCACGTCCGGTGCCGTCAGGCCAAGTGACTCCGCAAAGCGGATCTCCTCCAGCGTCGCCCGGTGCGTCGTTTTGCACCCGTCACAGATCTGCCGGACGAGTCGCTGGGCGACGATGGCGATCACCGACGAGGCGATGAGGAAGCCTTCGATGCCCATGTCGGTAAAGCGAAGAAGGGCGCCGGCGGCGTCCGTCGCGTGCAGCGACGAGAGAACGAGGTGGCCGGTGAGCGCTGACTGCACGGCGATCTCGGCCGTTTCGCGGTCGCGGATCTCGCCGACCAGGATGATGTCCGGGTCCTGACGGAGGATCGCCCGCAAACCGTTCGCGAAGCTGATGTCGGCGAGCTTGTTGATCTGGCTCTGGTTGATGTTTTCGAAGGTGTACTCGACCGGGTCTTCGATGGTCATGATGTTGCGGACGTTCTTGTCGAGCTCGTGGATCGCCGCGTACAGAGTCGTCGTCTTGCCGCTGCCGGTCGGACCCGAGACGATGATCATTCCGTAGGGCGAATGCAGCATCGTGTGGAACTTCTCGTAACCGCCGTGGGAGAAGCCGAGCTGTTCGAGGTTGATCAATGACCGGCCGCGGTCCAGCAATCGCATGACGAGCTTCTCACCCCAGATCGTCTCGATCGTCGCGACGCGCACGTCGAGGTCGCGGCCGTCGACCGTCAGGCTGATCTGACCATCCTGGGCGCGACGGCGCTCCACGATGTTCATCTCGGCCATGATCTTGATTCGCGACGCCAGCACCGCCCCAGTCGATGTGGGCAGGTGGGCGACGTCCTGCAGCACGCCATCGATGCGGAACCGGATTCGCAGGTAGTCCTTCTGGGGCTCGATGTGGATGTCCGAGGCGCGGTCGCGCAGGCCCTGGGTGATCAGCATGTTGACGATCTCGACCGCAGGCGAAGTGGCGGTGATGTTCGAAAGCTCGAAGACGATGGAGCGCGTGGTCTCGAACTGAGCCCGGCTGTCCTGCAGGGATAGGGCGGCTTCCTGGATGCGGGGCCGCATGCTGTGGACGCGGCTCAAGTTGGCGAGAATGTCGGATCGCCCCGCGACCCGAGGCGCGATGTCGAGGCCAGTGATCAGGCGAAGGTCGTTGACGACGTGGACGTTGCCAGGGTCCGCCATGGCCACGGTGAGCTCGCCGTTCTGCCTTGCTATGGGCAGCAGCACGTTGCGACGGGCAAAGTCCGCCGGCACCAGCTGCGCCGCGTCGACGTCGACCACGTCGCGGCGCAGGTCGGCGAGCGGGACCTCGAGGTGCTCGGAGAGCACGGCCGTGAGGCGGTCCTCATCGAGTATGCCGAGGTCCAGCAGCACGGCTCCAAGCAGGCGCGAGGACTGCTGCTGCAGCTCGAGGGCGCGATACAGCTGGCTCTCGTTGAGGAGCTTCTCGGCGAGCAGGCGTTCCCCAAGTCGGAGGGCGGGTTCGGCCGGCCTCGGCGCCTGGACAGGGTTCGAAGCCATCGGTGTGGATGGTGCCTCCGCCTCGGCGCGTTGAGAATGGGAATTGCCCGCCGGGATGGGTCGCTTGTCCCGACCAGTCGAGGACTTGGTTTTCAGCTGGCGGTTAGGCCCATCCTCGCTGCCCAGAGCATCGCCTCGGTGCGGCTTCGCAGGTCGAGCTTGCGGTAGATGTTGGCCAGATGATTACGCACCGTTTTGTGACTGATGCCACGAGCGGCGGCGATGACCGGGATGGACTTGGCCTCGCCAATCATCGTGAGGATGTCGAGCTCTGTCGGTGACAGCTGGTTGGCCGGCCGGTGCGCGCGCGGCGAGCTTTCGCTCAAGCGCGCAAGCACGAGTCCCATCAGGTTCGAACCGACCGCCCGGTGACCCGCGAGAACGGTCTGCACCCCGACCAAAAACTCCGGGAGACTCGTGTTCTTGGTGAACATGCCGGCCGCCTTGGTGCTGAGAGCCGCGGCCATGAGCCGCTCGTCCTCGGAGTCGCCGAGCAAGATCACCGGGATCTGTGGCGTCAGCTGCGCGAGTCGCTCGGCGACCTCCACCCCCGGGATCGGTTCCGACCTGACCTCGCAGAAAACCAGGTCCACGCCGTCACGCAGCGCCGCCTCCAGGCCGGCGTCAGCCTGATGGGCGACCTGGACCTGGGCGTCGAGCGGTGGGCCGGAGAGCAGGCTCGCCAGGGCGGCGAGGAACAGCGGCTGCCGGTCGATCAGCAGAACGCGCGGACCGTTATCCGAATCAGGCTGGGCGGCGGTCCGCGAAAACAGACCGCTGCCCGGAACCACTACCACGACGTGCCGGAATGTAAGAGCCCAGGGCTCTAAGCGTTAATGGGAGTGTCGTACTAGTTCGCCGGCTGCACTGGGCCCAACGTCCCGGGACTGTGAGTTCAGATTTCGACCAAACCCTTGCGCACGGCGTAGAGGACGGCCTGGGCCCGATCGTAGATGTCCAGCTTCTCGTACATGTTGCTGACGTGGTTGCGCACCGTCTTCTCGCTGATCTTGAGCTTGTACGCGATCTGCTTGTTCGCCATGCCAGCGGCAAGCATCTTCAAGATCTCCACCTCTCGCGATGTGAGCCCGTCGTAGAACTCCTTCGGCGTCGTGGCGCCGGTGAGCATCTCCAGCACCCGGTTGGCCACCGCGCTGGCCATCACGCGCTCGCCCGCGACCACGGCGAGGATGCTCGAGACGATCGCGTTCGCCTGCGAGTCCTTGAGCACGTAGCCGCTGGCGCCTGCTTTCAGGGCCTGGATTACGTGGTTGTCTGCCTCGAACGTGGTGAGCATCAGGATCTTGATCTTCGGGTTCTCGCTCACGATGCGCCGGGTCGCCTCGATCCCGTCGAGGTTCGGCATCTTGATGTCCATGAGGACTACGTCAGGCTTTATGGCGAGGGCCATCTTCACGGCTTCGGCGCCATCCACCGCTTCGCCGACGACAGTGACCCTGTCATCGACATCCAGCAGACGGGCCAGGCCTGAGCGGAACAGGGTCTGATCGTCCGCGATCAGGACCCGCGCGGACTTGGCGGGCGAAACGGTCTCGGTCGTTTTTTGGACTGCAGTGCTCAAATCAGTTGCTCCCTTGGAAATATTGCGCGCACGGTCGTTCCACCGCCGGCGACGCTGAGTACCTCTAGCCTCCCGCCAATGATCATTGCCCGCTCTTGCATCCCAAGCAAACCCATGCCCGGGCGTACGCCGCCAGAATCATTTCCCCTCCCGTCGTCGCGGACCTCGATATGGATCTCGGTGCCTCGCGCAGGCCCGAGTGCGACCTCGACAAGCCCGGCCCCGCTGTGCAGGCGTACGTTGGCCAGGGCCTCTTCGATGATCCGGTAGATGTGCAGAGCCGCCGGGGCGCGCAGGTTCGACGGCCAGGACCGGGCGACGTAGAGCTGCGCCGTGATTCGGGTTCGCGCCTGGAAACGACCCAGCAGCGTGCGCACCGCTTCGGCAAAACCCGCCTCGATCCCCGTTTCGCCGCGCAGCTCGTACAGCACCTCGCGCAGGTTGGCGAGGACGTCGCGCGTCGATTCCTGGAGATCGTCGAGCTTGCGCAGGACGCCCTGGCGCCCGGTCTGCTCGAGCTTGAAGTTCTCGAGCTCGATGAGCATCGTGGTCAGGGTCTGCGCCACGCGGTCGTGCAGCTCTCGCGCCAGCACTCGGCGGATGTGGTCGGACGTGCCGGAGTCGACCCCCGGAACCGGGTCATCGACCATCGCCAAATGCTTCCCCAAAGATTCCCGTCCCTCTCCCTGGTCTTGCCAGGGCCTACGGCCCAGAGTCGGTCTTGGAAAAACCAAGCTTTCTGGGCTTACCCTGGGCCATCTCTCCCATGAAATGCCCCGGGAGACAATTAAGCGTGGCTGAAATCCCAAGTCAATGGGCAGACTTGACCATTTTTCAACAGCCCGGACGTCCGCCTATGCGAGCGGGACTTTTGCCCATGTGCTCAGCGCATGTCCGGTCGCGTGCAGACAGCGTCCACAGGTAATTCAGTTCTCGTCACCCGTGGGACATTCGGTTCATTGGCTTGGGGCGCAAGTCGTGACACCCTTTGTCAGTCCGCCAGTGAGGTGAATTCGTACAGCGGAGGGAAGCAAGAATGCCGCGATCCCCTGGCCGATTCTTCTACCGCGTCTTCCTGCCGATCGCAGTCGCAGCAAACCTGGGTCTGGCTCTGATCATCCTGATCCAGCTTCAACCGGCCGGATGGCTGGGTGCGCTGGAGATTGGCACGGGAGCGTTTTGCTGCGTCGTGGCCGGCTGGCTTGCCGCGGCCGCCTGGTCGAAGTCTTACTGGGGCGGGGCGATGTCGCGCCAGATCTCCGCCTGGCGCCAGATCGCCGACACGATCTTCTTCTGGCTTGAGGAAGCGCCGGTTCCGATCGATGCGCTGCAGCGGCTCAACGATTCGCTGAGCGAGGTGGTCACGAAACCTGGCGGGACCAAGGATCCAGCCTAGCGGGCGGCCCAGACGGCCAACGTGGCCGAAAGTCCCATCGACACCCTGTAGGGCGATAGGTGATCGTGAAGACATCCAGTGAGCGCCACCGACATTACGTCTGGCGAACAAACGCGTCTGCCCACCGTCCAGGCCGACCTATCGGTCCGCGAGCGCGGGGTGCGCCTGTTTGGCGTCCGGACGCTGAACTACCTGACCAACCACATCGTCAACCAGGTCCCCTTCTACTCGTTTCGACATGCCTGGTACCGGAGGGTCCTCGGCGTCCAGCTGGGGCCGCACTCGGGAATCCATCTCGGCTGCTATGTCTGGTACTACGGCCCGAGGACTCTGCGCCAGATGGGTCTACTTACCATCGGCGAGCGGACCCGGATCAACCGTGATTGCTGCCTCGACGCGCGCGGCGGCCTCTGGATCGGTGACGACGTCAGCGTCTCGCTTGGGGTCACGATCCTGACCGCCGAGCATCCGCCCGACGACGAAGAGTTTCGTGTTGAAACGAAGCCGGTCAGGATCGAGGACCACGCCTTCATCGGCGCCCGGGCGATCGTGCTGCCCGGCGTCACGATCGGACGGGGCGCCATGGTGGCGGCCGGCGCCGTGGTGACCCGCGACGTGCCGCCGCTAACCATCGTCGGAGGGGTGCCTGCGCGGCCCATCGGGCGCCGCCAGCGAGTTCCGACCTACCGCCTGGACATACCTTTCCCGCTCTTCGAGTAGGGCGCCCGGCGGGGGCGCTCAGGTCACGAAGTTGGCCAGGATGTTCGCCGTCACGCGCTGGATGCCGGCGTTGACGAATGTCGTGCCGCCGTAGTTGTCGAGTCCATAGCTCCACTGGATGGTCCCGGCCTCGAACACTCTCGCCCCGCTCGGGGCGGTGTAGAGGGTTGCGTTCGCGACGTCGTGCTGGTTGTTCTCGGTGTTTATGACATTGGTGGCCGAGAGCACGATGGTCCCTGGCGGGGTCGTGGCGTCACCGAAGTAGTGGTCGTACTCGTACCCCACGATCCCCGGCACCGTGGTTCCGTTAGTCCAGCCGGTACCGGCATAGACCCAGCTCGACGCGTTCTGCACTGTCCACGCCGCGTTGTTGACCTCGCCTCCGAACATCGCGCCCATCATTGAGTCCTCGGGGCGGTTGACGGTAGGTGACCGCCAGAGATCTGTCACCACCGTGTTGTTCACGCCCCACATCGGGTCTGGACCAGGTGGACAGGTGCAGGAGGCGAAGTCTTTGTACCCGACCATCACACGACGGGCCGTGCCGGCGGCATTACTTTCGTAGCGGACCTGCCAGTAGCTCTCGTTGCCGGCGAAGAATGCGACGTTCACACCTTTGGCAATCGCGCCCTCGACGTTGTCGCGCATGCTCTTCGACCAGTATTCGTCGTGACCCACGACCAGCAGCGCCTTGTGGTTGGTGAGCGGATTCACCGCGCTGTCGGTGTCGGCGTCGGTCGTGTAGGTCAAGTTGTAGCCGCTCTTCTCGAGCCACCGGAGCATGGGGTACTCGTACCAGAGGAAGTGGCCGGCGCCATTGCCATCGATGAAGGGCCTGTCGAACGAAACCTTCATGGCGTGGGGCGCGGAGTAGATCGCCTTGTTGGTGTTGTTGTTGTACAGGCTCGTGCCGCCGTACGTGTTGTACGCCTGGTAGGTGTTGACGCTGGTCTGGAAAACGTACGGCTCGGTTCCCCCGTCGTTGCGAACCACGAAGAAGATGAAGCTCTTGTTCCCGCTGGAGGCGGAGAGTCGCGCCACGTAGACGCCTGTCGTCCAGTTCCACGGAACCTGGAGGGTGGCCGTCTTACTCCACTTCTCGACCACCATGCCGTAGGTCGGGTCAGGATTGGCCTGCGGCTGGTTCACTCCAGGGAAGGTCCCAAGCGACTGCATCAACCGAGCGCCGGTCCCGCCATACCAGCCCACCCTGTAGACGTCGAGGGTGACCTGGGAGGCCGTCGTCGTCACGAAGAAGTCGATCGACCCGCCGTGGTTCACGCTGATCGAGGAGCCATAGCCGGAGATCGCCGTGGGGTCGAGCACGCTGGCGAAGTCGCCCCAGCTCGGGTCTCCGGGTAGACAGTTCTCGACCTGGATCGGATTCCCGGTGCATGACGTCGGCGTGGGAGTCGGCGTCGGCGTGGGGGTCGGCGTGGGGGTTGGCGTAGGTGTCGGCGTTGGCGTGGGGGTCGGGCTTGCAGTAGGCGAGGGGGTCGGGCTGGGCGAGGGGCTTGGCGGAGGCGTCCCCGATCCCGCGACGCTGAGGGCGACCTGGATCGTCGGAATTGCGAACTCGGTGGTGGACGTCCTGGCCGTCTGGGCCGCCAGGCCCGTAGCCCACGCCGACGTCAGGTTGGCCGCCGCGACGACGGAGGCATAGCCGTCGGACGCGGTCGACAGCTGCTTGAAGCCGGTCGGCCACGTGACTGTGGCCGTGTTCGGCTGCCAGCTGGCGAGCAGTACGCTGACCACGCTTGCGGTGCCCGACCACGAAGCCGCCGCGAAGCTCGCCGTGTTGACGTTGCCATTGCCTCCGTTGTCGTTGTTGGTCAGGACGCTCACCGCCTGCACGGGATTGGTCGAAGCCACTCCGCGGAAGTCCAGGATGACGAGGCCGCCGTCTGCATAAGAGTTCGAGCTGAACGTGTAGCTGGCCGCGGGGCTGGCCGGGGCGACCTCGGACCACCAGCGAAGCTGTTGACCGGATGCGGAACCGGAGTTTGTGCCGGTGGTCCATCCGGCGGGTCCTGTCCACGTGGTGGGGGTGCCGTTGGCACCGGCGACCGCGATCAGGAAGTCGCCCGGCTGCTGGGACGTGGGGGCCGCTGCGGTGACGCCCCCTCCAAAGTTGCCCGATACGGGTGTCGACGTTCCGGCCAGGGCCACGGTCCCTCCTGGAGGCGGGGTGGGCGTGGGCGAAGGACTCGAGCTGGGTGAGGGGCTAGAACTGGGCGAAGGGCTCGGGCTGGGCGAAGGGCTCGGGCTGGGCGACGGTGAGGGAGACGGGCTGGGTGAGAGCGAAGGCGAAGGGCTCGGGGTCGGGCTTCCACCCGGCATCGCAACCAGCACGTCATCGAAGTCGGTGCTGTTGACGACATCGGTCCACAGCTGAATTCGCTGCAGGTTGGCTGACGTCGTGTAGTTGCCGCTCGTGCCCCATCCAACCTGGGTGGCTCCGTTCACGAAGAGCTGAGCGCCGCCGGTCGTGGTGGCGGTGTACCGAATCTCGATCTGCGTCCAGGTATTCAGTGGAGCGCTGTTGGCGCCTGTGAAGATCTCGGTCGACGTCGAACCCTGGAACGGGTAGAACCAGAGCGCTTTCTGGCCCGAGTCGTAGAGCAATGCCCACTTCATGGAGGAGCTCGCGGAATCCCTGGCCTCGGCCAGCGTCTGCACGCCACCCGCGCTGTTGACCCGGTACCAGAAGCCGACGGAGCTGTCTGCCAACGACGTGGACAGACTTTTGACGAGCACCGAAAACTGGCCGGACGTGTTCGAGAGGCGAACCCCGTACTGACCCGTGTGGGCGGCGGCGGCTGTCACTGTCGCGGAGCCAGTGCCGGCGTTGCCGTCCCAGGCGGATAGCGACCCGGATTCAAAGCCGTCGGCGAACACGGTTGTCGGGTAGCTGGTCGAAGCGCCGGCCAGGGCGAACCTCGCGCCTGCGCCGAATGTGGAAACGAGAACGAAGAACAGGGCGATCCCGGCTGATCGGCGCCGAGCCCCCAATAAGGTGCGGCTCGCCGCAACAATCAGCTTTGGCAACGTCTACCTCTCCTCGAAAGATGTCCCGGAGACGCGCACCGGCGAACAGGTCGCTGGACCTGCCTGCCGGGACTCATCTCGCATATCCCGTCGTGATCACGATGGGCCGGATGCTCGCCAAATTCCATCAGCCGTCCGCCATGGGAGCAGGACAAACGACCCGGCGGGGTCGTAGTTGCTCATTCAAGGATCGGACGCGGCTTACCTAGGATCGAGAGCAGTGATTACCAGGGAAGCTCCCGGCCGGCCTTCGGTCCTGGAGGCTGACGACAGGGAGTGGGTCGCCTTCGCGCATCGCCATCCCCAGGCGACCGTGTTTCATCACCTGGCCTGGATCACCGTCCTGGCCGATTCCTACGGATTTCAGCCTGGCGTCTTCGCCCTCCGGTCGGCGGAAGGTGACGTCGTCGGGGGCCTGCCCTTCGTCAGGGTTCGGAGCCGCATCACCGGGTCCCGGCTGGTGGCGCTTCCCTACACGGACCACTCGCCGCCCCTCAGCGCGCCGGGGTGGGACGTCGCGATGGGGGAGGCGATCCGCAGCTGGGCAAGGGACGCGGGCGCGCTCGAGGTGCATGCCCGACTGCCGCTCGAGGACGGTCACTGGGTGGGCGCCGGCGTACGACACGTCATGCCTCTGGGCGACAGGGATGCAGTGTGGAACCGGCTCGCCAAAACTCCAGTCGGACGCGCGCTGCGGAAGGCCGAACGGTCAGAGCTCGTGGCTTCGATCGAGCGCGATCTCCCCGCATTGCGTCAGTTCTACCGTCTGCACTGCCTGACTCGACGCCGCCAGGGGGTACCGGTGCAACCATGGCGCTTTTTCGAGCAGCTGCACAGGCAGCTCCTGTCGGAGGGCCTCGGGATGATCGTCCTCGCACGTTATAGGGGCATCCCGGTGGCGGCGTCCATGTACCTGGCCTTCAACCTGACCCTGATCTACAAGTACGGCGCTTCCGACCCCGCGTACCTGGCGATGCGACCCAACAACCTTGTCATGTGGCGAGCCATCGAGTGGGGTTGCCAGCACGGCTGCGCAACCATCGATTTCGGCAGGTCGGACGCCGACAACATCGGCCTCCGTCAGTTCAAGAGCAGCTGGGGCGCCCAGGAGATCTCCAACCACCACACCGTGCTTCCCCATCGGGCGCGACGCCACGATTCACAGTTCGCGATCAAGGC
>DATEGL010000189.1:0-4932 GCA_035280145.1 Candidatus Dormiibacterota bacterium
GGCGCCAAGGCGGAGGACGCGGCGCAGCACGCGTCGGACGGGCTCGACCCTGCAGGCGACCTGCGCGCGAGCCCGGAGTACAAGAAGCATCTCGCCCGCGTGCTGACCAAGAGAGCGATCAACCAGGCAGAGGGCAAGTAGTAGAAGGCTGGGGGTGGCCCGGTCCGTCTGACCGGGCCACGCTCGTACTCTTTGTTTCACCGTGAGCGCGCCCACAACCATCGAGGACGTCGAGCTGCGGCTGCGCGACCGGCGCTACATCGGTGACCGAGCGCTGGCAACCTCGATCTTTCTCGCCCTCGAGCTGCAGAAGCCGCTTTTCATCGAAGGCGAGGCCGGCGTCGGCAAGACCGAAGCGGCCAAGGTCATGGCCGAGGTCCTGGGCGCCAGGCTCATCCGCCTGCAGTGCTACGAGGGAATCGACCTGGCGCACGCCGTCTATGAATGGAACTATCCGCGGCAGCTGCTGCACATTCGGCTCATGGGCGAAGGCCCCACCAGTCAAGTAGATCGGCGTGCCGCAGAGCGCGAGATCTTCAGCAGTGAGTTCCTGTTGCGCCGCCCGCTGCTGGATGCGATCGACAACGACGACGTCACCCCGCCGGTGCTGCTCATCGATGAGATCGACCGCTCAGACGAGGAATTCGAGGCCTTTCTGCTCGAGCTGCTCTCCGACTTCCAGGTTTCGATTCCCGAGATCGGCACCATCAAAGCGCGCCAGGTGCCGTTCGTGGTCATCACCTCCAACCGGACCCGTGAGGTGCACGACGCCCTGAAGCGGCGATGCCTGTACCACTGGATCGACTACCCGGACCTCGACAAGGAGGTCGAGATCGTGCGTGCCCGTGCCCCCGAAGCCGCGGACGGGCTCGCCCGCGAGGTCGCGGCGCTCGTCCAGGGTTTGCGCAGCATGGACCTGTACAAGGTCCCCGGTGTGGCCGAGACACTCGACTGGGCGCGGTCGCTGGCCGCGCTTGGCGCAACCCGGATCGACGCCGGCCTGGTGAGCGCAACAATGGGCGCGGCGCTGAAGTACCAGGAGGACCTCGAGCGCGTGCGCGAGCAGGTGCCGGCTCTCGTGGACAGGGCACGTCTTGCCTGATTCACCGGACTTGCTGCCGCGTCTCGGCGCTTTCGCCCGGCTGCTGCACGACGCCGGGCTGGAGGCCGGACCACGCCGGCTGACCGATGCCACGCGCGCGCTCGGATTCATCGACCTGAAGAGGCACGATGACTTTCGGAACGCGCTGCGCTCGGTGTTCGTCAGCCGCAAGGAGGACATCCCCACGTTCGAGGCTGCGTTCGACATCTTCTGGGCGCCGCCGGATCCCCGTGCGTCGGCCGGCGTGATCCCGGGGCGGAGCCGCCCGCTGCCGCTGAGCCCAGAGCGGGCCAGATTGTGGGCCAACGCTCTGGGCCTGAACTCGTCGCAGATGAGTCGCGAGAATCCGACCGAGTTCCCCGCGACGTCCAGCGGCTACAGCGCCGAGGAGCTGCTGCGCCGGAAGGATTTCGAGGAGATGACGTGGGCCGAGACCGAACAGGTCCGCCGCTTGCTCGAGCAGGCGCCCTGGCGCGTGGCGGAGAAGCGCACCCGCCGCTTGCGTCCGTCGCACGCCGGCCGCATAGACCTCCGCCGCTCCGCCCGCCACGCGATCCGCTCGAGCGGAGAGCTGATGACGCTGTTCCGGCGCAAGCCGCGTGTGCGGCGCCGGCCGCTTGTTCTGATTTGTGATGTCAGTGGCTCGATGGAGCGCTACTCGCGCTTGCTGATGATCTTCGCCCACGCCGTCGCGCGCCGCGAAGAGCTTGAGGCCTTCGTCTTTTCGACGCGCCTGACGCGCATCACGCGGCTCTTGCGCCAGCGCGACCTCGACCGCGCGCTCGGCTCAGTGAGCAAGAGCGTGCACGACTTCAGCGGCGGCACCCGGATCGGAGATGCGCTTGGCGATTTCAATCGCCGTTGGGCGCGCCGGGTGCTGGGACACGGGGCGGTGGTGATCATCGTCAGCGACGGCTGGGACCGCGGCGACCCGGCACACCTGACCGCGGAGCTGATGCACCTGCGCCGATCCGCCCATCGGCTGATCTGGCTGAATCCTCTCCTGGGTTCGGAGGGCTACGAGCCCCTGACCCGCGGGATGGTCGCGGCGCTGCCCCACTGCGACGACTTTCTGACCGCGCACAACGTCCAGGCCCTCGACGACCTCGGCCGCCTGCTGGCTTCTTTAGATTCGAGGACCAGGCGATGAGAGAGGTTCTCGACGAGCTCAACCAGTGGACGCGGGAGGGCGAGGACATCGCTCTCGCCACGGTGATCGAGACATGGGGCTCGAGCCCACGACCGCTCGGCTCCAAGATGCTCGTCACGAGTTCGGGCAAGATGGCCGGCTCGGTGTCGAACGGCTGCATCGAAGGCGCCGTCTTCGAGGAGGCGCAGAAAGTCCTGAAGGGCCGAACCGCGAAGATCGCGGCCTTCGGTGTTGCGGACGACGTCGCGTTCGAGGTCGGCCTTGCGTGCGGCGGTCACATCGAGGTCTTCGTCCAGCCGCTTGGCCGCGTTCAGAAGGACCTGATCGGGTTGCTCAACCGCGACCAGCCTGTGACGCTGCGGACCAATCTCGTGACAGGCGAGGCGGAGATCGTCGAAGGCACTCCGCCGGGCAGCGAGCTGGCTCGGCGCGAGGGTGATTTCTTCGTCGAGCCCTTCCGGCGGCCCGCGCACATGGTGATCATCGGCGCGATCCATATCGCGATCCCGCTTCACCGGCTGGCGAAGTTGATGGGCTATCGCGTCACCGTGATCGACGCCCGCAAGAAGTTCGCGACCAAGGAGAGATTTCCTGCCGCTGACGAGCTCATCGTGGCGTGGCCCGACGAGGCGATGAGCCAGATCGAGGTCGACAACTCGACCTATGTCGTGATTCTGACGCACGATCCGAAGTTCGACCTGCCGGCGCTTCGCGCGGTTCTGAGGAAGGACGCGGGCTACGTCGGCGCTATCGGCAGCCGGAAGACGAACCAGAACCGCTTCGACGCCCTGCGCCGCGAGGGATTCACCGAGGCAGAGGTCGCCAAGGTGCACGGGCCGATCGGCCTGGACCTGGGCAGCCGCGGCGCGGAGGAAACCGCGTTAGGGATCCTGGCGGAGATAACGGCTGTTCGCTTCGGAGGCTCGGGAGACTCTATGAAGGCCGTCCGAGCTTCTGCCTGAAACGGCGCGCCTTGGCCCGGTTGCCGCAGGTAGCCATGGTGCACCAGCGACTGGAGTGGTTCTTCGAGCGGTCGTAGAACGCCCAGCGGCAGGTGTCTGAGCCACACAGCTTCAGACGCTCCCAATCCTCGCTCTGCATGGCTGAGTAGAGAGTCGCCACCAGCCGGCCGATGGCGCCCACGGCGCCCGCCACCTCCGGTTCGAGTCGGACCTTGCCGCCGGCTACAAACCGCATCCTGAGCCGGCTGGCAGCGGCAGCCTCGTTCAGCGTCGCCAGGTCGACAGGGAAGACCGTGTAACCCGAGTTTCCGCCGATCACCCCACGCATCGCCTCGCGCACTGCGATCGCGTGCTTGAAGTCGTTGGCATCGACCCGCGCCTCGGCCTGCATCAGCTCCCTCGCCACCAGCCAGTCGTGCAGCGCTTTCTCGTCGGTCAGAAGCTCGGGGCCGTCCTGGATGTCGACCGTGTTGACGAACGCCTGGATCAGCCCCAGCTCGCCCTCTGCCGTTTCTCTCTCAGGCATCCCGGCTTAGTCTACCCATAACCATGGAATCTTCAACATAGGTTATACTAACTAATGTACGGAGATAGCAGGTTACCAGGAGGTGGAGATGGGCTCGTACATGAACGAAGACCTGATGTGGGAGCGACTGAAGGACATCCAGCGCGAGGTGGAGAACTCTCGCCTGCTTGCGACCGGAGGCCGGACGTATCTGCGCGTCTTCGTGCGCGCCGTTGCCAGGTTGATCGGTCCGCTCCGCCGGCCGCCAGTCCCACAACCCATCGACTACGAACGCGCCGACGCGACCAGAGACGTCGCCTAGGCCGCGAGCCTTTTCAAAGCCGCCACCTGCTCGGCGTCGGGACCGCCACCCGCGCCGGGTACCTCGAGGATGAAGGGGAGACGCGCCAGACGCGGCTCGTGAAGAAGGGCCCGAAAACCCTCTTCGCCGATCTGCCCGGTGCCAATGTTGGCGTGGCGGTCGCGGTTGGAGCCGAGCCCGGTCACCGAATCGTTGGCGTGGATCACCGGCACCCGACCGAGGCCGATCACGCGATCAAGCTCGTCGATCGTCTTCTTCACGTCTGGCACGGTGCGTTCGTCGTATCCCGACGCGAACGCATGGCAGGTGTCGAAACACACCGCGACTCGTGGGTCGTTATCGAGGGCGCTGAGCATCTGCTCGATCTCCTCGAACTTGGCACCGACGCAGCCCCCGAGCCCCGCGTTGTTCTCGATCAGCAGCCTGGCCTTCTTGGGATCCGCTCGCTCGAGCACATGCTGGATGTGCTCCGTGATCGATGGCAGTCGAACCTCGAACCCGGCGCCTTTGTGCGAACCGGTGTGGAAGATCACGCCGTCGATCCCCAGCTCGTCCGCCGCTCGCAGGTATCCGGTGAGCGTGCTCTCGGAGCGTTGGCGCAGCGTCTTGTCGTCACCCGCCAGGTTGATCAGGTATACCGCGTGAAAGTAAAACGGCGGATGCCCGTGCTCCGCGGCCGCCTGCTTGAAGGTGGCGATCCGATTCTCGTCGAGCTTGGGAGATCCCCAGAATCCGGGCGGAGTAGGGTGAACCTGTATGGCGTCCGCCCCCATCGCCTTGGCGCGCTCGAAAGCCAGGTGCAGACCTCCCGACGAGTCGACGTGAGCACCAAGAACCGGCATTCAAGAGAGAGTAAGCCGGGTCCCATCTGGCATGCTGGACCGCCTATGT
>DATEGL010000190.1:0-21543 GCA_035280145.1 Candidatus Dormiibacterota bacterium
GGTGGACCGACACGTTGCGGCGCCCGCCAATCCCGCCGAGGCCCCTCACCCTCGCTATCAAGGAGTGTCAGATTAACCTTCTAGTCAACGGATGCCCGACCTCACCTGGCTGCCGGAGCTCCGCCCGGCCACCCTCGACGATGCCGGAATCGTGGCCGATCTCGATTCGCTCCGAGACCCGGCCGAGCCACGCGATCCAGTGTTGCTGCGCCACTGGTGGTTGATGGCCGACGAGCACGAACTGTCGAGGCGTCAGGTGGCGGTGCGCGACGGTGCGGCGATCGCCTACGTAGGCGCAGCACATGAGCGGTGGGCACCTGATGAGAAGAGATTCGGCGTGATCCGGCCGATACTCCGAGCCGACGTCTGGAGCGAGTCAGGCTTTGAGGAGCTCATCAGGATTGGCGAGCGCTGGTTGATCGGCGAGGGTGCTGCGACGGCTGTGGTCAGGGTGCGCGAAGACATTCACAACGACCTCGCCGCACTCGATCGCCTGGGCTACCGCGAGGACCGCCGCATGCGAACTTCCGAGCTCGACCTCGTGGTTCATGGTGAGCGCATCCTCGCCATGCGTGACGAGTGCCGGAAGCAGATGCAGGCGCAGGGCGTGAGCATGCTGCCGCTGAGTCGGGATGAGGACCCCGAGAAGTACCGCAAGCTCCACGCAATGGTGATCGAGTCCGAGAAGGACATCCCGACCACCGTGCCCTGGCGGTCGCTGACCTTCGACGAGTGGATGAAGTTCTGGTTTGACAACCCGGCGATCAGCGAGCACCGATTCTGGATCGCCCGCGAGGGCGACGCGATCGTGGGCACGTCCATCCTCGACCGTCCTGTGGTGCGCGGCGTCTCGTGGACCGCATACACGGGAACTGCGCGATCTGTGCGCGGACGTGGGATCGCGCGCGCGCTGAAGTACGAGTCGATGGGGCAGGCGATCGAGGAAGGCGTCACGCGAGTGCGAACGAACAACGACTTCGACAACCCTCCGATCCTTCGCATCAATCAAGAGATGGGATACCGCCTCGTGATGCCGATCATCGAGCTGCACCGGCCGCTCGATTGATGTCGTCTCCTGCGGATGACGACCACTACGGCGTCCGGGCCCTGCCCGAGCTCTACAAAGAATGGTCGGCGACAGGCATGGTCGCCAACATCGGAACCCGGATCGTCGAGGTTGCTTTCGGCAAGCTCGTTCTCGAGGCCAGCATGACGGCGGATGCTCACGGCTTCACGACCTCGCGCGGTCCGATCGTGCACGGAGGGGCGATCGCCACCCTTGCCGACGAAGCGCTCGCGTCGGTTGCGTTCACCGAGGCGCACGAAGGCGAGACGACTGTGACAGCCGACCTCAAGGTGGACTTCCTGCGTCCCGCCGCTCCCGGCCGGCTGGTCGCCAGGGCGACCGTGCGCCACCGCACGCGGCGGCTCGCTTTTTGCGAGGCGACGGTCGAGCAGGCGGCCGGCGACGTCGTGGCGGAGGCGCGCGCCGTGATCGCCTACGTCAAAGCGTAGGCAGGTCCTGTATCGCCGGGAGCTGGTGGACTCGCCACGAGGTTCCTCCGTCGTCCGTTCCCACCAGCAGTGGCCGCGAATCTTCCGATCCTGCGTACCAGGCGTGTTTGCCGTCCAGGACCTGCAGCGTGCCAGGCTCAGGTTTCACGGCTCCCGCTCCGCGCGGGTCAGACCACGTCGCGCCGCCGTCGCGGCTCCTGGACCACTGGCCGGCGGTCACCCACCACCAGTCGAGGGCGTTGACGAACCCAATCGCCCCCTCCGTTGAAGGCGGCGCGATGACCCTCCAGCTGACGCCGTTGTCCACCGTCCCGAGCTCGAGCTGGTTCGGCGCCTGTTCCTGGGTCCAAGGGCTGCCCACGAGCTGATCGAGCAAGGTCGCGTAGAGAAACGTGCGCGGCCGGCCGCCATCGAATCCGCGCACCGTCAGCGGCGGAAACGCACGTATGGTGCCGCCGATACCCGTCCGGCCCTTCAGCGGCGGAAAGTAGACGACAGAAGCCACTGCTCCGACGTCGAGGGTCGGCTGCACGGCGACGAAGAACTGGCCCGTGGCCGGCCAGCCTGCGGCCGGCGCCGGCAGCTGCTCACGCGACCACGTCGCGCCAAGGTCGCTCGTCCTGTACGCGTACGCGCCGTCGCCTGATGTCGTGAGCCACCCTGTGGTCAGGTACGAGAAATGCACCTGGTATGCGCGCTCGGGTGCCCGCACCGGAGCTCCCAGGTCGGCCCACCGACGACCGCCGTCTTCCGTCCTGTACAGCTGCGCATCAGTCGATCCGGTGCTCGCCGCCTCGTCGACGAGCATCCAGCCGTAGTCCATGTCGAGGAAAGACCACGACGTCACGATGGCGGTCGATTCCAGCGCGGGTTGCGTCGCCCACGACCGGCCGCCGTCAAATGTGCGCCGCAGAACCGGACTCGTCCCGACGAGCGCGAAGACGCCCATCGAGCGGTCGAAGAACTTCATGTAGATCGGATGACTGTCCCCCGCGACCGTCAGCTGCTGCGTCCAGCTGCGGGCCCCATCGCCGGTGCGCAGCACCGCGTAGTCGCCGGACCGAAAAAGCGCGACCACCCAGCCTGTGCTCGCGTCGACGAAGTCCGCGGCGACTACGCGATACGAGCCCTGCTTTGGAGGCGGACCTGATCCGGCAGCCGCACCAGTGCCGGGAAGCGCTGGATGCAGGAACACAGCGCCGGCAACGATCAGCGCGACAAGCGAGGCTGAGATGAGCATGACGCCGCGTCGCGCCCGCCCCCCTGGCGCCGTGAAGTCGAGATCTAGCTCGAGCTCGGTCGGTACCATCGCGACCCTTGCCGTAGATTCTGAATCGGAATGGTCAGCCTTGTCCGTGTCGCGACCCGGGCAGACGCGACCGCTATCGCGCATGTACATGTCGCCACCTGGCGGTCGGCATATCGAGACGTGCTCCCCGCCGACTTTCTCACTTCGCTAAGCGAGAGCCAGTACGAAGAGCGGTGGACGCGTACATTGGGCGACCCTGCGACTCGAATCTATGTGGCCGAGAGCGCCAGTGGAATCGTCGGCTTTGCCTCTGCCGGTCCGGAACGCGCCGGCGAGACGGGCTTCGCAGGTGAGCTGTACGCGATCTACGTGCTGCAAGAGGCTCAGGGGCACGGCCACGGCCGGCGCCTCGTCAGTGCTGCCGTCGGCGGGCTGCGGGAGCTTGGGCTGGCGGACATGATCGTCTGGGTCCTGCGCGACAACGCACCGGCCAGGAAGTTCTACGAGCGACTGGGCGGGAAATACGTCCGCGTGCAGCAAATCACGATCGGGTCATCGCTGCTTTACGAGGTCGCGTATGGCTGGCGGTCGCTGAACGAGGTTGTTTACTAGGGGGCCGGCAGCGGCGTCTGGGTGAAGTCGAAGCAGTCTTCCATCCCGTCAGCGGCCTTCGTCCGCGCATTGAGTGAGGGCAATCCAAACGTATCCTCACAGAACTTCAGCAGGCTGACGTGCGAGTGGAGCGTCTTCGATACGTATCCAGCCCGGGCGTAAGCGCTGACGACCAGGCATCCGACCCTGCCGCCGTAGCGAAACTGAGTGCCGTCGGTCCACTTCTCGACTTCGGGCGGAGTCACGTGGTCCCACCAGCCGCCCCAGTCGTCCCAGGTGATGAAGATGGCGGTGCGCGGCCACAGGCCGGCCGAGACGACGGCCTGGACCTGGCTGACCGTCCACAGGCTGCCCTTGCTCACATCGCCTGCGTCGGCCGCACGCTCCGCAGCGGTGTCGGCCGGGTGCTCGCTTAGCGCCCCGTCTGAATAAAGCCACGTAACGGTTGGCAGCTTTCCGGCCGCTGCGTCGGCGGCGAACTGCTGCCACGTTTTTTTCTTGCCGGCCGTGTACTTGATGAACTCGAAGGCGTATCCGTTGTAGTTGCCCCACGACAGCCCCCCTGCATCGAGCAGCGAGGGCAGCGACGGGTGGTCGTAGACAGCCGGGCCGGGGTGCTTGCGGTAGTCGGACGCCGGGTTATTGATGAGTGGCGAGTCGGCCATGATCAGCATCAAGTGATTGGGCGTCGATGGCCCAGCCACGTCGGTGAAGTAGTTGTCGCAAATCGTGAACTGGCGGGCGTACCCCCAGTAATGCGGTATGTCGCTCTGCGGGAACGCGACACGGGGCGCCGTAGTGTCGCGCGTCAGCCACGCGCCATGGCGATGGTCCGGATCGGCCGGCGGCGGGTTGGGGCTGGCCGGCAGCTGCACGCCATTGCCGCCAGGAAACGCGCCGAAGTAGTTGTCGTATCCGTGGTTCTCCTTGACGATGATCACCACGTGCTCGATGGGCGACTTCGTCGTGCTCATACACACTTCCCCTGCTGGTTCGACCACTCGAGCTGGACCGCGTACTTGCCGAGTCGCCTGGTCTGCCACGCGCAGATGTCACCGATCTCCCCGTTGGCGTCGTCATACCAGCCCTGGCCCGGAACGGGATCTGTCACTGCCTCACACAGCTCGTGCGAGCTGGTCGACGTGAGGGCGTCGAGCACTGCCGATCCGCCCATGCAGCCATCGCAATCGGGATAGGGCATTACCGCGTAGAAGAGCGCGCCGTCGATCGCGTCGTGGTAGCCGCAGAAGTTCACACATGACTTCCCGCCGTCCATGCCGGCGCTCACCCCCGGGGGCAGAAAGACGAAATACAGCGAGCTGGGCGTCGGCTGCGCGACCACTGGATCGGACGCGATCTCGTGCTGGACGAGCTGCCGCACCTCGGAGTCATCGAGGCGCGCGGGCGGCGATCCGGCGACCACGACGCTGCCCGTCCTCGTCCCATGCCCGATTGGATATCGGGGCACGCTGTACTCGTCCAGCTGGTCGATCACCGGGCTCGCGACCACGAAGTCGAAGAAGTCATTCAGCTCCTGCATGAGGCCGCTCTGCGGGTTCTGTCGCCACGCATCGCCCCAGAACAAAAGGAACACCTGCGCCGAGGTCAGAAGCGGTCCGCCGCGATAGGTCAGCCTCGGTGCAGCGGCCGGAGCAATCGCCTCGAGGCGCACCGGCACAATCCGGATGGGGCTAGGTGATTTCATGCACTGCCTCCCGACGCACCATCTGCGGCACGAACACGGTGCTCGCGCCCACCAAACATACGGCGGTGATCGAGAGGAACGCATACGCGGGGCCGATCGTGAACAGAGTTCCTGCCACCACCGCGCCGACGATCTGAATCAGAGTTTGCGCGGTTTGAAACACGCCCTGGGTGCGCGCCTCGTGACCAGGCTGGGCAAGCCGGCTGACCTCGGCCAGCAGGCTCGGCCCGCCAGAGATCGTGAAGATGCCTTCGATCAGGCCCAGCCCGATCAGCCACGGGACGGATGTGATGAACGGATAGAGGGCCGCGAACAAACCCGTCGCCGATAGGGCGACGAGAATGAAACGGCGCGGTCCGAACCTGTCCCCGAGCGCGCCCGCAAAGCCACTCAGCAGGGTTGCCGGCACGGCGAACGCGGCAAAAGAGAGCCCGACCGCGAACGTGTTCGCGCCTCGACCGGTCAGATACAGGGACCAGATCGTGTCGTATGCCCCGATCATGTAGGCCGTTCCCGCCCCGAGCAGGATCAGTGGCACAAGCGCCCATGCGATGCTCATGGCGCGGGCGGGCGCCTCGACTGAAACCTGACCGCGCACGCTGGGCAGCATGCCCACGGCGAGCGTGGTGAGCGCTGAAAGTACGGCGGCGATAGTGAAGACGGCGCCGAGGTTCAGCAGTGCGATCAACCCACCGATCACCGGCCCGATCAGCATGCCGGCCAGGTTGGCGGCCTGCATGTAGCCGTACGCCTGGCCCCGTTCGGTCGACTTCGTCACCCTCGCCAGCATCGCGTTCGCTGCCGGCCAGTACGAACCCTGCGCCGCGCCATGGAGAAGTCTCAAAGCGACGAATGCCGGCAGCGGTAACGGGAGCAGGTACGCGAGAAACGCTACAGCCGTGGCGAGCATGGCGACGACCAAAACGACCCTGGTGCCGAATCGGTCGGCGGCCCAACCCGCGGGGTACCGGATCAGCGCGTTGGACAGAAGGCCCGCGGCGAAGACGACACCGACCAGCGCCGCAGATCCCCCTCTGCGACCAAGAAAGATCGGCAGCAGGGGCAGGAAGAACCACATTCCGATGGCGTTCAGAAAGTTGATCGCGTAGAGCGTCCACAGCGTCCGCCGGTGGTTCATGGCATCAGGAATACTGGCAGGGCCGTGGCGAGGGATTCGATGCACGAGTCGGCGTGGCACGTGATTCCGCCGACCGCAAACACGGCCCACATGCACATGGCCCTGGATGAAGTCCTGCTCGAGCAGGTGATCAGCGGCCACCGGCCCCCCACGATGCGCCTGTGGCGCTGGATCGAGCCGGCGCTGGTCATCGGCTCTCACCAGTCGGTCATGAACGAGGTCGATCTGATTGCCGCGCGAGAGCTGGGGTTCGTCGTCACCCGCCGGATGAGCGGCGGCGGCACGATGCTATGCGAGCCAGACCGCACGATCACCTATTCGCTTTACCTGCCCGAATCGACGGTGGCGGGGATCAGCTTTCGCAAGTCATACGAGTTTCTCGACGCGTGGGCCGTGCGAGCGCTCGACGAGATGGGCGTGCCTGCGTCCTACCGTGAGATCAACGACATCATCTCGCCCCGGGGCAAGATCGGCGGCGCAGCGCAGGCGCGGCGGCGCGGTCACGTGCTGCATCACACGACGATCGCGCACGCGATGGACGTGGAGATCCTGCCGCGGCTGATCCGCGTCGGGCGCGATCGGATCAGCGAGAGGGGCGTCCGCAGCGCCGAGAAGGCGGTGTCGCCGCTGTCATGGTTCACCCGCCTGTCGTGCGGCGAGGTCGAAAGCAATCTGCAGGACCATTTCACGAGGGAATTCGATGGGAGCGCCTCCGACGCTTCAGACGAGGAGCTGGATGAAGCCCGCCGCCTGGTCGAGTCAAAGTACGCGACACCTGAATGGATCAACCGGCTGCCTTGAGGAGGTCTTCCGATGCTCAGTGACAAACCCACCTACACGACGATTCCGGTGTCAGACCTGGCCCGAGGGCGTCAGTTCTACGAAGAGACACTCGGCCTGCGGCCCGCCATGGTGACGGAGGGTGGCGTGATGTACGGCTCAGGTGGCTCGCAGTTCTTCGTCTACCCGAGCCGGTTTCGTGCCGCTGGGCACACTCAGATGAGCTGGCGCGTGCCCGACATCAGGGCCGAGGTCGCCGAACTCAAGGCGCGCGGCATCACGTTCGAGGAGTACGACATCCCGGGAGTGGAGATGGTCGACGGCATCGCACACAGCGGACCAGAGGTCTGGACCGCGTGGTTCAAAGACCCCGACAGCAACCTGCTGGGCCTGACCCAGATCGGCCAGGCCCAGGGTGGTCAGCTGAAGTAGTTGTGCTGCTGCAGGAATGCCTTCGCGACAGCGTCCGCGTCCTGGTGGTTCAGCTCGACCTGACCGTTCAGCGTGATCAGCTGGGCGGTGGTCACCGCGGCGCTGACCTTGTTCAGGATCGCCTTTACGTCGTCGGTGGCGACCTTGGTCCGGATGATCGGCACGACGTTGTCGGCATTCTCGAGGTGCTTGTCGTCCTGCAGCACGACGAGACCGAGCTTGTTGAGGTCTGAGTCGCTGCTGAAGACAAGGCCGACCTGGATGCTGCCGTTGGCAAACGCTGCTCGCGTCAGGCTGCCGTCCACGTCGAGTGCTTTGAACGCCTTGAAGTGGATGCCATACGTCTTTTCCAGGCCGACCTGGCAGAAGGGCCGCGCTGGGCATTCAGGCGGGCCGCCAAGCACGAGCTGATCGCCGATTGGGGCCAGGTCGGACAGCTTGGTCAGGTTGTACTTCGCCTGAGTCGCCTTGGTCACCGCGAACGCGTTCTGGTCGACCGCAGGCGAGGGCGTCAACGCTTCCAGCCCTAGCGGCTGAAGGCGGCCGTTCAGCTTCTGCACCGTCGCATTGACGTCGCCACTGGCCTCGCCGGCGGCCTTGTTGTAGTACTCGAGGTCAGTTGCGGCGTAACCGGGATAGATGTCGATCTGGCCCGCCTGGATCGCGGGCGCGACCACCTCGCGTTTGCCGAGCCGGAGCTTGTAGTTGACGGTGTACCCGGAGTGCGCGAGCTCCTGGCCGTAGAGCTCGGCGAGGATGGAGCTCTCCGCGAAGTCGAACCCGGCGATCGTCACGGAGCCCTTGCTGGTCGTGCCGCCGCCTGACGTGCTTCCGCACGCGGCCGCGACCACGGCCATGGCGGCCAGCGCCGCGAACAGCGAGACGGACCGCTCTATACGAATCATGAGATCTCTCCTCCCTGGGCCCCAGCCCTCCCGATCAAACGCTCGATGAATACAGATTCTTCCATGTACGAGGGCTTTGTTACGCGACCTTGAAGGTCGCCGCCCTGCGCACGGCGGGCGCCATGAGCAGCCTGATCCCGTGCGGGACGAGCAGCCTCTCCAGCCCGGAGAGTCCGACTTCCGTTGCAAAAGCCAGCAGCGCGACCAGGATCGCCCCTGCGATCGTCATCGCGTCGTTGAGCTGGGCGAACCCGTCGATGATGTACCGCCCAAAGCCACCACCAGCGATCAGCGCGGCCAGCGTCGCGGTTGCGACCACCTGCACGGCGGACGAACGGATTCCGGCCATGATCAGGGGTACCGCGAGCGGTAGCTCGACGCGCAGAAGCTGGGCTAGCTCGCGATAACCCATCCCCCGCGCGGCCTCCTTCACATCCGGGTCGACCTCGCGCAGCGCGACATAGCTGTTGGTGATCATCGGAGGGATGGCCAGCGCGGTGAGGGCCACGATCACGGGCAGATCCCCCAGTCCAAAGACGAGGAACGCGATGACCAGGATGCCGAAAGAAGGGACCGCGCGGCCCGCATTCGAGATGTTGATCGCGAGATTGCCAAATCGACCGTAATGGCCCAGCACGATTCCCACAGGCAACGCGATCAGAGCGCCGATCAGGACCGACTCGGCGGAGAGCTGGACGTGCTCGAGGAGGCGGGTTGGTATCCCGTTGGATCCCTGCCAGTTCGCGGGGTTGGTGAACCACTGCCATACAGAACCGAGGATGGTCATGCCTGTCGCGACCAGGGCAGAGCAAACCTCTGGCCTGCGGAGAGCGCCAGGTCCGCCACCAGCGCCAGCGCGATCGACCCCAAGGTCGCCACCACCAACGGAGTCCGGAAGTTCTCCTGCAGGCCCTGGTTGATCAGCTGACCCAGTCCGCCGAGACCGATCACCGCGGTGATCGTGATCAGGCCGATGGTCGAGACAGTCGCCACACGCAGCCCAGCGAAGATCGCGGGCAGCGCAAGCGGCAGCTCCACGCGCAGCATGCGAGCTCGAGGGCGGTAGCCCATTCCGTCCGCAGCATCGAGAACCTCACGCGGTACCGCGTCCAGTCCGACGACGACGTTGCGGAGCAGGATGAACACGTTGTAGCCGATCAGTGGGATCTCGGCGGTGGTGGTCGTGGCGATCCCGGTGAAGGGCACCAGCAGCGCGAAAACGGCCAGCGAGGGGATGGTGTAGAACGCCCCGAACCCACCAATCACGACCAGGCGGATCAACGGGGCCCGATGCGCAAGCAGGCCCAGTGGAATCGAGATCGCCAGGCCTCCCACGACGGCAATCACGGTCAGGACCAGGTGCTGCTCCAGCGCGTCAAGCACGTAGGGAACGTGGTTCAGCAGCCAGTCCCAGTTGACCCAGGGGTCTTCCGCGTCGAGGAATAACCGCGACGGCATTCGATTACGGTAGACGAGGCTGTGATCCGGCTGGAGGGCGTCAGCAAGAACTTCGCCGGCGGCTCAAACGCCGTGCGAGATCTCACGCTAGACATCCGCGACGGCGAGACTTGCGTCCTGATCGGGCCGTCAGGCTGCGGCAAGACGACGACGCTGCGGATGATCAACCGCCTAATCGATCCCGACAGCGGGCGCATCCTGGTCGACGACGTCGACACGCGGGGAGTCGATCCTGCGGCGCTGCGCCTGAAGATGGGCTACGTCATCCAGCAGACCGGACTGTTCCCACACATGACCGTGGGCGAGAACGTCGGCACGGTGCCGCGCTTGTGGAAGTGGGACGCAAGGCGTATCGACAAACGCGTCGACGAGCTGCTCGAGCTGGTCGGCCTCGCGCCGGCCGAATTTCGCAATCGGTATCCGCACCAGCTTTCAGGCGGCCAGCGCCAGCGCGTCGGTTTCGCCAGGGCGCTCGCGGCCGACCCGCCGATCCTGCTCATGGACGAGCCCTTTGGTGCCGTCGACCGCATCACGCGCGAGAGGCTGCAGCAGGAGTTCATCAGGATCCAGCGCTCGGTGCGCAAGACGGTCGTCTTCGTGACCCATGACATCGACGAGGCAGTGATGGTGGGCGACCGCATCTGCCTGATGAAGATGCAGGCCCAGATCGCGCAGTACGACACGCCCGAGGTCATCCTCACCCGCCCCGCAAGCGAGTACGTCGCCGAGTTTCTAGGTCGCGAACGCTTGATCCGGCGGATGTCCGTCGTGACCATCGACCCTCGAACCCTCGACCATCCCGAAGGCCCGGCAAACGAGGAGCCGCGAGTGCGGGTTTCGAGCACGCTGACCGAGGCGTTCGCCGCCGCCCTTGCCAGCCCCAACGAGCGCGCCGCCGTCTACGACGGCGATCGGTACCTTGGCGACTTCACTGCGACGTCACTTCTCGAATCGTTGCGCCGCCAAAGCGCGGAAGGAGGAACCCCAGTTGGCGCAGGAGTTTGACGTCGTGTGCCTCGGCGGGGGCGTCGCCGGCGAAGCGATCACCTACGGGCTCGAGGGCAGCGGGCTCTCGCTGGCCGTGGTCGAGCGCGAGCTTGTGGGAGGCGAGTGCCCGTACTGGGGCTGCGTGCCGTCGAAGACGCTACTGCGCTCGGCCGAGACCATCGAAGAGGCGGGTCGGGCGCGCACTCTGGCCGCGTCGAAAGTCGAATGGCTCGTCGACTTTCCGAAGGTCTCGAAGCGCGTGCTCTGGATGGCCCGCGACCTGGACGACACCCGGCCGGCAAATGCCCTCCAGGCCACCGGGGCGAAGCTGTTTCGCGGCGCGGGCACCCTCGTTGACCTGCGCACGGTCGAGGTCGCAGGCGAGCAGCTCGTGGCGGGCAAGGCGGTCGTGATCGCCAACGGCGGGACCGCGGCCATCCCACCCATCGAAGGCCTAAACAAGGTCGAGTACTGGACAAACCGCCAGGCGGCGGTACCTCGCGAGCTGCCCGATCGGCTCATCGTGCTGGGCGGAGGTGCGGTCGGCGTCGAGCTGGGCCAGGCCTTCGCGCGGCTGGGTTCAAAGGTCACGATCGTCGAGGCGGGGCCGCGCTTCCTGGGCCTCGAGGAGCCTGAGGCGGGTGCCGCGCTGCTGCCTCACCTGCAGGCAGACGCGATCGAGGTCATCATCGGCGACCCCGCGGTGGCCGTCGAGGAGCATCTATCAGACGTGGTGCTGCACATGAAGTCGGGCGCACTCGTCTCCGGGAGCCGGCTGCTGGTCGCGACCGGCCGCCGGCCGAACTTCGAGGCGTGGCGTCCGGCAGGCCTGGCCCAGACCGAGCGCGGATGGCTGAAGGTCGACCCGGAGACACTCGAGAACCGCGACGGGATCTATGGCGCGGGCGACGTCACCGGCATCGCCGGCTTCACGCACGTCGCGTACTACCACGGCCAGATAGTGGCGCGGCGCTTGCGTGGCGAGGATGCCCGCGCCGATCACACCGCGGTGCCGCGTGTTACATACACCGACCCCGAGGTCGCATCGGTCGGACTGTCGGAGGCGACGGCACGCGACCACGGCCTCGACATCGCCGTGGTGACGACCGACCCCGGTGAGGCTGCGCGCGGGTACATCGCCGACTTCCATGGCGGGACGCTGAAGTTGATCGCGGATCGCTCGCGCGGGGTGCTCATCGGCGCGACGCTCGTGACTCCACGCGCGGGCGAGATCCTGGGTGAGCTGGTGCTGGCCATCAAGAGCGGCACGCCGGTGCGCACCCTGGCCGACGTGATCCACCCTTACCCGGCATTCAACCGCGTGCTCGGCGCCGCTTTCGGAGCCCTCGCAGAAAAGGTGGCGTAGCCCCGCTCGGCGTTGTATCTGCACGACGCGAACTCGAACGCGTCGAAGAAATGTAAAGGAGGCGTGATTCTCTTGACGATCACTGTCAACGGGGCGCCGCTCACAATCGACCTGGACTCGGTCCTGGTGTGGGCGTTGGTCGGACTCGTGGCGGGTTTCCTGGCCAGCCACCTGGCCCTCGGGCACGGCCTCGGACTGATCTGGGACATCATCGTCGGAATTCTTGGGGGCCTGTTCGGTGGGATCGTGCTGGCAGGCATCTTCCACTTCAGCATCGGAGTGGCCGGCCATCCGATCATCAGCGCGATGATCATGGCTTTCATCGGCGCCGCCATCCTGCTGCTCATCGTCCGGCTGTTCGCCGGGGGCGGCTTGAGACGGCGGGCGTTCTAGAAACCAGCGTTTTAGAGAGCAGACGCCTGGGGGCAGTGCGCTCCCAGGCGTTCCTTATCAACCGATAGCCCAGCTCTCGGCGGAGTCGATACAGCTTCACGGTTACCCAGCCGAATCGACCCGTGTAGGCCGAGACCGCAAACGTCTTCGGATCCATGGCCACCAACCCGGCCTGGTCGTCCAGCGATGCCTTCAGTGAGACCGAGGTTCCTTGCGGCGCGCCCATCGCAAAAATCCGGCCCCGCACCCGAAACGTCGCCTCTCCCCACGTCTCTAGCTCTTCAGCCTCGGGCATCGCAAGGCACAGCTGCCTAAACTCGGCATACCGCACGGCGCTAGCATCGGTGGTCCCGATGGCACCCGCAATCCCGGCGCTTGACGAGGATGCGATGCGGCAGGCGGCATCGCGCCAGGAGCGACTGACCAAGCCGGCACGTAGCCTCGGCAGGCTTGAAGAGCTGTCGATCCGGCTGGCCGGCATGACCGGGCGGCTCGACCCGCCGCTGCGGGACGCGGTCATCTTCACGCTCGCCGCCGATCACGGGGTCGCGACCGAAGGCGTCAGCGCCTACCCGCGCGAGGTCACGGCCCAGATGGTGCTCAACTTCCTGCGCGGCGGGGCCGCCATCAACGTGCTCGCACGTGAGGTTGGGGCTCGCGTGGTGATTGCCGACCTGGGCGTGGATGCCGATTTTCCGGAGCATCCCGCGCTTCGGTCTTACAAGGTCCGGCCTGGCACCAGGAACATCACTGTCGGCCCGGCGATGACGGTCGCGGAAGCCGAACGAGCTCTCGAAGTGGGCCGGCAGCTCGTCCATGAGGAGCTTGCGCCCGGACTTGACATCGCGATGACGGGCGACATGGGGATCGGCAACACCACCTCGTCGGCCGCGCTCATCTGCGCGTTGGCGAAGCTCGATCCGGCAGTGGTGGTCGGCCGGGGCACAGGCGTCGATGACGAGGGACTCGCGCGCAAGGTGTCCGCTGTCACGCGAGCGCTCGACGTGAACGCCGGCGCCATCGCCGCGGGGCCCTTGCAGACCCTCGCTGCGGTGGGCGGGCTCGAGATTGCCGGGCTTACCGGTGTGATCCTCGAGGCGGCAGAACATCGGAAGCCCGTGCTGATCGATGGCTTCATCTCAGGCGCCGCCGCGCTGGTCGCCGCGTCGATGGCGCCCGCGGTGACCGGATACCTGATCGCGTCGCACCGCTCGCAAGAGCTGGGTCACGCGCTGGTGCTCGAGCACCTCGGTCTGCGCCCGCTGCTGGACCTCGACCTTCGTCTTGGCGAGGGCACCGGCGCGGCGCTTGCGCTACCCATCGTCCGCGCTTCTGTTCGACTGCTCAACGAGATGGCGACGTTCGACGAGGCCGGCGTTTCCGAGCGCGCCATAATGACTTCCACAACCGAATAGCTCACTCCGACGCGGGAAGCCGGTTCAAATCCGGCGCTGTCGCGCAACTGTGAGTGGGGAGCGTCCGGCCGGCGGCCACTGAGGCGATCGCCTCGGGAAGGTGGCCGGACAGCGTTGATCCACAAGCCAGGAGACCCGTCCGTGAGCGGTCCATCCCACTCGCGCGGATCAGTGGGGATGCCTCATGCGGCGAGGTTTCCCCAGTGGGTGGGGCAGTTGCCGCGGGAGGTCAGCTGCATGCGTATGCATCAGCCACCGGCCAGCGCGAAACTGGCCGTCCCGGTCGTGATCGCGTTGCTCGCACTCGCGTCGTGCGGAGGCACCCAGAAGTCGGGGTCAGGCATCCAGGCGGCGCACTTCCCGGTGACCATCACCGAGTCGAGCGGGGCCACGGTGACCATCACGCATCAACCAGGCCGCATTGTGTCGCTTTCGCCGACGGCCACGGAAATGCTTTTCGCGATCGGCGCCGGCAAGCAGGTCGTCGCAGTGGACGACCAGTCCAACTACCCCGCGTCCGCGCCGACGACGAAGCTTTCCGGTTTTCAGCCGAACATAGAGGCCATCGCCGGCTACACGCCAGACCTGGTCGTGGCGTCGGAAGACCTCGGCGGTTTGGTGCACGGCCTCCAGGCCCTGTCGCTCCCGATCCTGCTCGAGCCCGCGGCCAAAAATCTCGACGATTCGTACGCTCAGATCAAGCAGCTCGGGCTCGCGACCGGCCATCCGGCTGAGGCCGACACGCTGGTCGGCAGGATGCGAGACCAGGTGAAGTCCTTCGTCTCCTCGCTGGCCAAACCATCACGACATCTCCGGATCTACCACGAGCTCGACGACACCTACTACTCGGTCACTTCGGCCACGTTCATCGGTCAGGTCTACAAGCAGCTCGGCCTGACCAACATTGCGGACGCCGCCAGCGGCGCCGCGCCTGACTACCCGCAGCTGTCGGCCGAGTACATCGTCTCGTCCAATCCCGACCTGATCGTCCTGGCCGACACGAAATGCTGCAAACAGGACCTGCACACGGTGGCGGCGCGAGCTGGATGGAGCGGCATCGCGGCAGTGCGCTCCGGCCAGGTGATCAACGTCGACGACGACGTGGCATCGCGCTGGGGCCCGCGCATCATCGACTTCATGCAGGCGATCGCGCCGCACGTACAGCAGCTCGAGAAAGCCGCCTGATGCTGGGCGTGAAGGGGCGGGCTGGGCAGGCCGCGCCGGTCGTGCTGCACGGCTTGCCCAGCCTGCGTTGGGTCTGGGCCGTGGGCGGCGTCGCGGCGCTCCTGATCAGCAGCCTGATCGGCGTGCTGGTCGGGCCAGTGCACATCGGTATCGGCACAGTCGTGCAGACGCTCGTCGGCGGAGGCGCCGACCCCGGTCAGGCCAACATCCTGTGGTCGCTGCGCTTCCCGCGCGTGGTGCTCGGCCTGCTGGTGGGTGGGACGCTGGCCATCGCGGGCGCCGCCTACCAGGGCGTGTTTCGCAATCCGCTCGCGGATCCATACCTGCTGGGCGCGGCGGCGGGCGCCAACCTCGGCGCGACCCTGGCGATCGCGCTCGCGCCCGGTACGTCCTTGATAGGCGTCAACGTCGTGCCGGTAGCCGCCTTCGTGGGTGCGGGCGCGGCAGTTGCCGGCGCCTACGTGCTCGGCCAGACCGTGACGGGACTTCGCTCCAACACTGGCCTGATACTGGCCGGCGTCGCCATCGCCGCGTTCTTCAACTCCATCCAGATGTACGTGCAGCAGGCGCAGACAGGCTCGATCCGTCAGGTCTATTCATGGATCCTGGGCCGCCTCGTCACCGCGGGCTGGGACGGCGTGCTGCTGATCCTTCCTTACATCGCCATCAGCGTGGCCGTCATCTTTCTGCACCGCCGCCTGCTCGACGCGCTGACCGTCGGCGAGGAGGAAGTGACAAGTCTCGGCATCTCGGTGCGGCGCGTGCGCCTCATTGTGGTCGCGGCCGCGACGCTGGGCACCGCGGCCGTGGTCGCGGTGGGTGGCACGATCGCGTTCGTGGGCATCATCGTGCCGCACACGATCCGGCTGCTGGTCGGCCGCAGCTACCGGGTCGTCGTCCCTCTTTCGGTGCTGTTTGGCGCGTCCTTTCTGGTTCTGGCCGACACGGCGGCCAGAACGATCGTCGCCCCGGCCGAGCTGCCGATCGGCGTCATCACCGCGTTCCTCGGCGCGCCATTCTTCATCGCGGTCATGCGGTCGACCAGGGCGGCGGCGCTGTGAGCAACGTCACGTTGACTGGGGTTTCGGTCAGCTACGACGGCGTCACAGTCGTGAACGACCTGGACCTCAGCGTCGCGCCAGGCGAGTGGGTGGCTTTGATCGGACCGAACGGCGCTGGCAAGACGACCGTGCTTCGCGCGATCGCGCGGTTGGTTCCGTTCACCGGTGAGTTGACAATCGGCGAGCAATCGGTGGCGCAACTGGGCGCGCGCGAAGTCGCGCGGCGCGTCGCCATGCTGCTGCAGGAGCCGCAGATGCCGACCGGCATGACGGTTTCGCAGTACGTCCTGCTCGGCCGCAGCCCCCACCTCGGTTATCTCGGCCGGGAGAGCACCCGCGACCGGCGGATCGTCGCCGACACCCTGCGCCGGCTGGCGCTGGACGCCATGGCGGCGCGCCCACTCGACCACCTGAGCGGCGGCGAGCGGCAGCGGGTGGCGATCGCGCGCGCCCTCGCCCAGGAGGCGCCCGTGCTGCTCATCGACGAACCCACCACCTCGCTCGACGTCGGCCGCCAGCAGGCGGTGCTGGAACTGATAGACAGGCTGCGGGTCGAGCAGGGTCTGACGGTGATCGCCGCCATGCACGAGCTGACGCTCGCGGGTCAGTACGCGGACCGTCTCGCACTGCTGGTTGCGGGCCGCGTGGTCGCAAGCGGGCCGCCGGCCGAGATCCTCACCGAGGCCGCGATCTCCGAGCACTATCAGGCGCAGGTCCGGGTGATCGCGCTCAACGGGTCCGGCAAGGCGGTGGTGCCCGTACGCGAATGAAACGCACGGAGGTCCCGGTCGACGCCCCGCCACGCGCCTCCCGCAAGGCCACGTCGCTGGTGATCGTCAACACCGGCGACGGCAAGGGAAAGTCCACCGCCGCCTTCGGCACGATGCTGCGGGCAGTGGCGCGCGGCTGGAAGGTATGCGTCGTCCAGTTCATCAAGTCCGACCGCTGGAAGGTCGGCGAGCGGAAGGTGGCGGAGCGCCTCGGCGTCGAATGGTGGACGATCGGTGACGGCTTCACTTGGGACTCCCGCGACATGGAGCGCACAGAAGCTGTGGCCCGAGAGGCGTGGCGAGTCGCGCGCAAGAAGATCGGATCGGGCGCGTACCAGCTGGTCGTTCTCGACGAGATCACGTATCCGATGAACTGGGGCTGGATCCCAACTGGCGATGTCGTGGCCGCCATCGGCGCCAGGCCTCCGGCCGTGAACGTGATCGCCACCGGACGCGAGGCACCTTCGGAGCTGATCGAGATCGCCGACACGGTTACCGAGATGCGCAACCGCAAGCACGCGTTCGACCGCGGCGTCAAGGCGATGCGCGGCATCGACTTCTAGTGGGCTACACGCTGGTGCTGGGTGGGGCGCGCAGCGGCAAGTCCGACCTGGCGCGCCGCCTTGGCGTGGAGTCGGGCCGCGCCGTGAGTTTCATCGCGACCGCAACCGCCGGCGATGACGAGATGGCGCAGCGGATCGCACGCCATCGAGCGTCGCGCCCTGCCGGCTGGTCGACCGTTGAAGCGCCACTGGATCTTCGGGCGGCGATTCAGGCCGCGGGCGCGGACGACTTCGTCGTCGTCGACTGCCTGACTCTCTGGGTCTCCAACCTTCTGGGCGATGGGCATAGGCCGGACGAGGTGATCTCGCTCGCCGAGGAGGCAGCGCACGCGATGGCGATGCGCCACGGAGTCGTGGTTAGCAACGAGGTGGGCCTGGGCATAGTGCCCGCCAACGCGCTGGCCCGGACGTATCGCGACGTGCTCGGCGCGGTCAACGTCCTCTTCGCCGCATGCTCGCAGCGGTCTTTGTTGATGGTCGCAGGGCGCGCCCTCGAGCTGGAGCCGACGTGAGCGTTCGATCGCTGCGCGCCGCCGTGTCCTTTCTTACGGTGCTGCCTGTCGCGAACCCGGACGGCAGCGCGGGTGAGCGCCTGGGCCGTGCCTACTTCCCCGCCATCGGCGCACTGCTTGGTCTGGTGGCAGGGGCCGCTTTTGTCACCACGTCAGGCTTGAGCTCGCCCCTGCTCGGCGCGGCTGTTGCCGTCGCCGTACTTGGAGTGCTCACCGGCGCGATTCATCTCGACGGCCTGGCCGACACCGCCGACGGGCTCCTGTCGAATGGCGACGCGGAGCGGCGACTGGAGGTCATGCGTGACCCGCGCCTTGGCTCGTACGGCGTGACCGCGATTGCCGTCGTCCTGCTCGTTGACGTGGCCGCGCTTGCCTCGATGTCGCCCGACCGGGCATTTGCTGGACTTGTCATCGCGGGAGCGCTTTCGCGCCTCGCCACACTGTCGGTGATCGCCTTCGTTCCCTACGTGCGCTCAAGCGGACTCGGTGTGGCCGCCTGGGATTCGCGGTGGAGGGGCGTGGATCTCGCCTTTGGTGCGGCGACGGCCGCGCTGGTCTGCCTGCTTGACTGGCGGCGCGCCGTCATCGCGCTGCCGGTCATTGCGCTGGCCACCCTGCTGCTCGTCGTGGCGGCGCGACGGCGCATCGGTGGAGCGACCGGCGACGTCTGCGGGGCGACTGCCGAGCTGGGCCAGCTCGCGACCCTTCTCGTCTTCGCGGTGCGCTGAGAGCCTCAGGCCTTCTTCGGCATCGGCGGGGGCGCCGGGGATGGGTCACTGGCCGGCACGTAGTGCCAGCCCATCGCCTCTCCATCGCCCAGGTGGAGGTCGCCGAAGCCGCCCGGTGCGCTCGTCCAGCGTCCGTGTGACTCGATGAACAGCGCCCAGTAAGGAAGGTTGAGTGGGAAGCAAGCGTCGTAATGGCTCGGCTCGCGATCGACCTGACAGACGACTTTGCCCGAGCTGACCGTCTGCGCCTGGTACTCGATGCCCGACTCGTCCATCAGCGTCTGGCCGTCGATCGAACCGCCATCAAACGCGACGCACGCGTCGAGCCACGCGCCTGACATGTGCTGCACCACAACGTACGCGTGATGAGCTGACGAGCCATTCGCACACTTGAGATTGGAGGCGGTGCTGGAAGAGCAGCTCGGCTGCGCGCCGCACGCCGCCATGAGCAAGAGACCGAACGCGCCGATGACGAGGCTCCTGGACATGGAACGCTCCCGAATGTTTTGACGCTCGGAGCCGTCAGAACCTTGCGGTGATACGCATGTAGTCCGCCTCGCGCGTGATGGGCATCGCGAATTGAAATCGATCGACCGCGAGCGAGAGGACGAGGTCGGAGGGCGGAAAGCCCGGCCAGGTTCCGCTCATGGCCCTGCGATAGCGGTCACTCTCGCGCAGCGGTTGGAGAAGCTGCTCGAGGTCCGGTCGTTTGCCACGTATCAAGCCCTCGAGGTAATGCGCGCACGCGTGATCTTCGGGGTGATCCGCTGAGGCAATCAGGGTCACGGTCTCCGGGTCTCTTAACAGGCAGGCTTGAACCGTTGCTTGGGCGACGACGAGACTCGCGGCGAAGATGTCATCGCTCTGCACCGCCGAGGCCACCTGGGTGCCGGCCGTGGATCTCTGAACCAGGACGCGATTCCTGAGATCGGTCTCCTGGATCCTGGTCGGCGAGTTGCTGATCGGGATGCCCTCGACGGGAAGCGCATTCTCCTCAGCACACAGCACTGCGCCCGCAGTGCGCTCCACGACCGCACGCGCCTCGGCCACGGTTCTGACGAGGCGGCACTCGCGAGCCCCTCCAGCCAGCCCGTACGCGCTGACGGAGAACGCCCGGAGGACGTCGATCACCACGACCGTGCCGCGGGCGTGTCGCGCACCGTCGAGGCCGGTGGCGTGGATGATGTTCACGTGTCAGGCGAAGAACCGGCCGAGAGTCGACGACCGTTTGGCTTCGAACAGATCGCAGACTGCGGCTCGATGCGCGTGGTCGGACTGCGCCTCGAGCCCGGCCAGACCGTGCCCGAGCACCGCAACGCGATCCCCGTCGCGCTGATCGTCACGGGAGGTCGGCTTCATTTCGACGACGGTACTCAGTCGGGCGACGTCGGCGCGGGCGAGATGCTGTTGATCAATCCGGGCGAGCAGCACACGTACCACGCCGAGGTGGCCACATCCGCGTACCTCGTATACGCGGGGCTGCCTGGCGTGCGCAGCCGCACCTGGACTCTGCGCCGCAAAGAGTAGGCCGCCTCATGGCGAGTTCCACAGTGCGATGACCCGGCCGCGGTCCGCGCCGCGAAGAACGTTCAGGGTGGCCACGTCGAGCTGAAGGCCGGCAGCCACCTGAATGCCGGCGCGAATCCAGGCGACGGCGACCGCGCGCAGGATGTGTCCGTGCGCGAATGCCAGCAGGCGCGAGCCGGCAGCCTGCATGGCCAGTTCGATGAACTGCTCCGCCCTGGCGTAGATCTGTGCGGGCGACTCGCCGCCCGGGCAGCCATCTTTGAAGAGCTCCCAGCCGGGGTTGGTTTCGTGGATCTGGTCCGAGGTCAGGCCCTCGTACTGGCCGTAGTCGACCTCCCTCAGCAGCGGCGTTATGTGTGGCGCCGCAAACCCGGCGAGCTGCGCCGTCCGCAGGGCGCGCTGCAACGGGCTCGAATAGACCTCATCGAACTGGATGCCGCCCAGTCGCCTGCCGAGGGCCAGCGCCTTTTGTTCGCCGTGCGCAGTCAGGGGCAGATCAGTAACGCCGGTATGCCTTCCTGAAAGGCTCCATTCCGTCTCGCCATGGCGGGCGAGATAGATTTCGAGCGTCAGGCCGGCTTGCCCATCATCTCTGGGCGACCTGATCGCAGTGAGCGGCTGGCGCTCTCGATCACTGCGCCCGCGCGCACGCGCTGTCCGGGGCGCACGCAGACAAGACCGACGGCGGCCTGTCCGCCCTGCGCCCGCAGCGCGTCGTTCACCGCCGCGAGCACCCTGTTCGCGGCGTGCGCGGTGCCGGACACGTCGGTGTCGGGCAGGATCGCTAGCAACTGCGGCGGCGTGCGGCCGAGGACGCCGGGCGTGTCAACGTCGCGCACTGTGCTCGCGAGGGCCGCGGCCATGGTCTTCAGCGCTTCTTCCGCAGGCAGCGCTCCATTCGCCTCTATGAGCAGAACGCCGAGGTTGCGCTGATAGCGGTGCGCGCGGGCCAGCTCGTCTTCCAGCACAGGACGCACAAAACGGTCGTTGAACAGGCCGGTCGTGCGATCGACGATATGCAGCGGCTCGGCCTGGGGATCGTCGGTCCTGACTCCGCAGGAGGGGCAGAACACAGCGCCGTGAGGCAGGGGTGAGCCGCAAGCCTGACAGGTCTGAGCCTCGGGCCGGCGGCGTAGAAAGTCGCCAATCGGCATTCGGTAAAGCCTATCAGTCGTGTTTGCCATCCCTATTTCAACCTCTTAACAACCTGAGTTGTACTTGGTTTTTGCGAATCCTAAGCTC
>DATEGL010000191.1:0-4079 GCA_035280145.1 Candidatus Dormiibacterota bacterium
ATGTCCCTCACCGCGCCGGTCTGGTCGTAGTAACCGGCGCGTGTGCCGATTCCTTCTTGTTCGGCGACCGTGATGAGGATCGTCTCGACCAGCGTGCGATTCCACACTGGTTCGAACAATGAGTTCGAGAAGCGAAACGCAAGGATGTTCTGAACCGTGTCCTTGGCCAGGTAGTGGTCGATGCGGAAGATGTTCCGCTCGCCGACGGCAGCCGCGAGCTGTGAGTTCAGAGCCTGCGCCGACTTGAGGTCATGGCCCAGCGGTTTCTCAACGACCAGGCGCCGGCTCGAATCGTTCGTACCGGCCAGCCCGGAATGCGACAGCGCGTCCACGATGTCGCTGAAAGTGTCAGGCGGCGTCGCAAGGTAGAAAACCGCCGAAGGCGAAGCGGCGAGCAGGTCCCCCAAAGGCGCGAACGTCGCTGGATTCGCGTAGTCGAGCGTCACCCATTCCGCGTGCGAGGCGAGGGAATGGCTGCCTGTGCTCTCCTCTACTGAGCTGCGGAAGTCCTCGGTTGACGTGTGACTTCGGCCGGCTCCGATGATGCGCACCGATTGGGCGCCGTGAGCCGCCAGCGCTCCGACTGATGGAAAGATCTTCCGGTGCGCCAGGTCGCCGCTGGCGCCAAAGACTACGAGGTCGACCTGCATTCCCAAGTGACTCCACTGCGACTCTACATCGCAGTGTCACGTCAACGGTTTTGCGCGCTCTCGCGGATGTAAGTCGCGTACGCGAAGCCGCTGTCCTTGACCGCGCGAGCCTGAGTTTCGTAGTCGACGTGAACGATGCCGAAGCGCTTCTGGAAACCCCAGGCCCATTCGAAGTTGTCGAGAAGGGACCACAGAAAGTAACCCCGGACGTCGGCTCCGTCGGCGATGGCACCGGCGACTGCGTCGAGGTGGTGGAGGATGTAGGCGGTTCGCTCCGGATCACGGACCCGGCCATCATTCCCCACGACGTCCCCGCCATACGCGCCGCCGTTCTCGGTCACGTACAGGGGCGGCAGATTGGAGTACTGGCGCCCGAGGCGCACGAGAAGGGTCCGCAGGCCGGCGGGGTTGACCTCCCAGTCCATCGCAGTCCGCGGCAGGTCGCGGGACGGGAATGTGACGTACTCAGAACCGACGAATGGCGACGACCTCGGGCGGGCGGTCGGGATCAGGCTTGGCCGGACGCCGGGTGGCAGCGGGTGCCCGCTCACGTTGTCGTCGTGGTAGTAGTTCACGCCGAGGAAGTCGATGGGCGCGCCGACCAGCTCCATGTCACCGTCACGGGCCAGCTCCTGCAGGCCGTAGTCGCGCACGTCGTCGAGCAGGTCCGCCGGATAGCTTCCCAGGAGCACCGGCTCCAGGTACATGCGGTTGAAGAGTGCGTCGACGCGACGCGCTGCTTCGAGGTCGACAGGGTCGCTCGGAACGTTCGGAATCGCGTTGGTGAGATTGAGCGTGATACCCACTTTGTGAGTCGCGCCGTCTCGCAGCGCCTGCACGGCAAGGCCGTGAGCGAGATGCTGGTGATGTACTGCCGCAAGGGCCGCACGCGGGTCACGCAACCCCGGCGCGTGCTCGCCGCTCGCGTAGGCGATCAACGAGGAGCACAGAGGCTCGTTGAACGTCGTCCAGTGCGTAACCCGGTCGGCCAGCCGCTCGAACACCGCGCGCGCGTACTCGGTGAATCGGAAGGCGGTGTCGCGACTGGCCCAACCCCCTTGCCGCTGCACAGCGTCCGGCATGTCCCAGTGGTACAGGGTGAGCCACGGCACGATTCCTGCGGTCAGCAGCTCGTCGACAAGCCGGTCGTAGAAGTCGAGGCCCTTCGAATTGATCTCGCGGTCCCCCGGCTTGACCCGTGCCCAGCTCGTCGAGAAACGGTATGCGGTGAGCCCGAGCTCCTTCATCAGCGCCACGTCCTCGGGCATGTGGTGGTAGTGGTCGGAGGCGACCTCGGGCGTGTCGCCTTGCGCGATCGCGTCGGGGATTCTTGCGAACGTGTCCCAGATCGAGTCTTCCTTGCCGTCCTCATGGGCGGCGCCCTCGACCTGCGCTGCCGCCGTCGCCGTACCCCAGAGAAATCCCGGTGGGAAACGCATGCCGGTCAGCCCTTGACGGCGCCGCGCATGATGCCCTCGACCAGCTGGCGTCCCGCAACGATGAACAGAAGCAGCAGCGGCACGGTGGCGAGCAGGGCGCCTGCCAGCACGATGGAGTAGTCGACGAAGTAGTTCGCCTGGAGAGTGGCCAGCGCGACCGGCAGCGTGGGGTTGCTCTTGTTCAGCACGATGAACGGCCAGAAGAAGTTGGTCCACGACATGATGAATGTGAAGAGCCCGAGCATCGCTGCCGCCGGGCGCGCGGCCGGAACCGCGATGCGCCAGAAGGTCTTGAACATCGACGCGCCGTCGATGCGCGCCGCCTCGACCAGCTCGTCCGGAAGCGCCTGGGAGATGTACTGCGTCATCCAGAACACGCCGAAGGCGCTGACGAGCCCTGGCACGATCACCGCCCCAAGGGTGCCCGTCCAGCCGAACGCCGACATGGCGACGAAGAGCGGCACGACGCTGAGCTGCGTGGGCACGGCCATGGTTCCGATCACGAACACGAGCAAGCCCTGGCGTCCCCGGAATCGTGCCTTGGCGAAAGCAAAGCCCGCGAGCGAAGAGAAAAAGACGACCGACATCGAGATGACGCTCGAGACGATGAGGCTGTTGGCGAGTGCACGCCAGAAGCCGACGCTGTCGTTGTCGATCACGGCCCGCGCGTTGTGGATGAAGTTGCTGCCAGGGATCCAGGACATGCTGGTGTCGCTGAGCGTCCCCGCGTCGCCGCTGCCGATGAGGAACGACCAGTAGAAGGGGAACAGCCCGCCGACGAGGACCACGGCGAGGAAGGCGTAGACAAGCGCCCCAGGGCGCAGCTCGATGCGCGCCAGGGCGCGGCGCTCGCGGAAGCCTGCCAGCACGCTCATGCGGCTCGACCTTCACTGGTTGCGATGCGGCGCGTGATGGCCAGGTTGATCAAACCGATCGAAACGATGACGAGGAACAGAAGCCACGCCACCGCCGCCGCACGACCGAAGTTGAGCTGCGTCCAGCCCAGCTTGTAGAGATAAATCGTCATCGTCATCCACTGCTGGTCCTCGCCGCCGAGGCCGTTCTGGTCGTACAGGCGTGGCTCGTCGAAGACCTGGAGCCCGCCAATGGTCGCCGTGATGACGACGAAGATGATCGTCGGCCGCAGCTGCGGCAGGGTGATCCGGAAGAATCGGTGCAGCGAGCTTGCGCCGTCGATCGTCGCCGCCTCGTAGAGGTCGCGCGGCACCGCCTGCATCGCTGCGAGCAGGATCAGCGCGTTGTACCCGGTCCAGCGAAAGTTGACCATCGTGGCGATCGCGACATGGCTGGCCAGCGGGTCCGTGTGCCAGCGGATCGGGCCGAGACCGATGTCGGCGAACGTTCTGTTCACGAGTCCGTAGCGCTCGCCGAACAGGCTTCCGAAGATCAGCGTCACCGCCACTGGCATGAAGACGAACGGCAGCAGCACGCTCATCCTCCAGAAGGTCTTGTTGCGCAGGTTGGTATCGAGGGCGGCCGCGATCGCGGTGGCGACGATCAGCTGAGGCACGGCCGACAGAATGAAGATGCTCAGCGTGTTGCGCAGCGCGACCCAGAACTGTCTCTGCTGGAGGACGAACGCGAAATTGTCCAGGCCTGTCCAGGCCCCCTGGCCGCCGATGAGGTCCCACGCATGCACCGAGACCCAGGCGGTGTAGAGCAGCGGAAAGAGGCCGACCACCCCGAACACAATGAAAAACGGCGAGATGAATACGTAGGGCGAGAGCACGATGTCCCACCGGCCGAGGTTCTCTCGAAGCCCGATCCTCTGACGCGCCAGGTTGGTGACCACGACCGTCGAGGTTGTCATAAGAGCTCCTCGGTGTGTATAGGGACTGGGCCAGGGAGTGGCCCAGTCCCTCGCTGCTCAGCTGAGCGCCTTGATGTCGGAGACCACCTGCGCCCACGAGGCGTCGATGGATTGCTTCTTGCTTTCGACGCGGGTCAGACCGTCCTGAACGGCCTGCAT
>DATEGL010000192.1:0-11317 GCA_035280145.1 Candidatus Dormiibacterota bacterium
GCATACAGCGCATCCCGCAGCGGACTGAACCACAGCCCGTCGTAGACCATCTGCGCCCACTGCTGCGCGACCAGGTCTTTGAATCGGGCGACCTCTTTGGGCAGCGTGATGTCCTCGAGCGCCTGGTGCGCCTGCAGAAGAAGTACAGCGGCGGGAGCTTCGTAGATCTCACGGGACTTGATGCCGATGAGGCGATTTTCGAGGTGATCGATGCGCCCGACACCGTTCTCGCCACCAATGCGGTTCAGCGTCGTGACGAGGTCGAGCTCCGAGACCTGTTTGCCATCGAGCGCCGCCGGGATGCCTTCCAAAAACCCGATCTCTACGTAAGCGGGCTCGTCCGGGCACTGGCGCGGATCACGTGTCCACGCATAAACGTCTTTCGGCGGCTCGGCCCACGGGTCTTCGAGAATCCCAGCCTCGATCGACCGCCCCCACAGGTTCTCGTCCGTCGAGTAGGGCTCACGCACCGTGGCGGGCACCTCGATTCCATGCCTGCCCGCGTATTCGATCTCGTCGTCACGGTTCATGCCCCACTCACGCACCGGAGCAACGACCAGCAGGTCGGGCGCCAGGGCCGCGGTGGTGACGTCGAAGCGCACCTGGTCGTTGCCCTTGCCGGTGCAGCCGTGCGCAACCGCCTGCGCGCCTTCGCGCCGCGCGACCTCGACCATCATCGCTGCGATGAGCGGGCGCCCCAGCGCGGTGGCCAGCGGGTATTCCTTCTCGTAAACGGCGCCGGCCTGCAGTGAAGGGAAGACGAATAACTGCAGGAATGGGAGACGCCCGTCGGCGACATAGGCAGCTGACGCACCGGTTTTGATCGCCCTTGCCTGGATGGCTTCCAGGTCCTTCTTCTCGCCCAGATCGACAGTGAAGGCGATCACGTCCCAGCCCTGGTCTTTCAGCCAGCGAATCGCGACCGACGTGTCGAGCCCGCCCGAATAGGCGAGCACCAACTTCTTAGACGGCATCGACCAGAAGCTGTTTGATCTGCTTGCCGGCCCCCGGCTTGCGCAGCACGACGATGATCGTGTCGTCGCCCGCGACCGTGCCGGCGATCCCGGGCAGGGCGGCCTCGTCGATGCGCCGCGCGACCAGGTTGGCGGTGCCTGGCGGAGTTCGAATCACCGCCATCGGCTCCACGACCTCGACCGAAAGCACCAGCTCGCGAACCATGGCCGCCGAGCTGCGATAGCCGGCGCCCGAGCGGACCAGCCCGAGCTCCTGGATGTCGCGCGAGATGGTCGCCTGGGTGGCTTGCATGCCGCGCCGGGCGAGCGCCGAGGCGATCTCTTGCTGCGTGTGCACCGAGCCCCGGTTGACCAGCTGGAGGATGGCAGTGTGACGCTCAGCTTTGGTAGCGGTCATCCGGCCACCTTCTTCATCACGCCGTGCGCGCGGTCGATCTCGGCCGGCGAGATGATCAGCGGCGGGACCAGGCGGATCGAGTGATCGTCGACGGCGTTGACGATCAGGCCCGCATCGAGGCAGGCGTTCTGAAACGGTTTGGCCTTCGGCTCCTCGAACTGGAACGCCTGCATGAGGCCAAGCCCTCTGACCTTGGCGGCGCCGAGGTCCTGCACGCTGGCGTGGAGAAGTTCTCCCATCTCCGCGGCGTGACCGATCAGGCCGTCGCGCTCCACGACATGAAGGACCGCGAGCGCGGCCGCACACGCGAGTGGATTGCCGCCAAATGTCGAGCCGTGGTCGCCAGGCTCGAACACGTCGGCTCTTGGATTGGCGAGGCAGGCGCCGATGGGGACTCCACCACCCAGACCCTTCGCCAGGGTCATCACGTCCGGCGTGATCCCGGCGTGCTGGTGGGCAAACCAGCGGCCCGTGCGGCCCAGGCCCGTTTGGACCTCGTCGAGGATCATGAGCAGGTTTTTCGCGTCGCACCAATCGCGAACTTGCTTCAGGTAGTCAGGGGCCGCTGGGATCACACCGATCTCGCCCATGATCGGCTCCAGCATCACCGCCACTGTTTTGTCGGTGGTCGCTGCCTGGATCGCGGCGAAGTCGTTGTAGGCCACGTGAACGAAGCCCGGAGGCAGCGGCGCGAATGGGTCTGAGTACTTGTGCTGACCTCCCGCGGTAACAGCCGCGAGCGTGCGCCCATGAAAGGAACCGACGGCCGTTATGATCTCGAACGCTCCGTCGTGGTGCTTGCCGCCCCACTTCCGGGCAAGCTTGATCGCCGCCTCGTTCGCTTCGGCGCCCGAGTTGCAGAAGAACACGCGTGACGGAAACGACAGCTCGACCAGGCGCCGCGCCAGCTCGACCTGTGGCTGCGTGAAGTAGAGGTTCGAGGTGTGGATCAGCTCGGCCGACTGGCGAGCCAGCGCGGCGGCGACCTCGGGATGCGCGTGTCCGAGCAGGTTTACCGCGATCCCAGCCACCAGGTCGAGGTACTCGCGGCCGGCGTCGTCGTAGACGAGACAACCGCGACCGCGCACGAATGTGACGGGAAGGCGCCGGCCCGTCTGCATGAGGTACTTGTCGGCGAGCTCGATCACGGTGTGACCATCGTCCCGATGCCGGCTTCGGTGAACAGCTCCAGCAGCAGGGCGTGCTTGGTGCGACCGTCGACGATGTGGGCAAGCGGCACTCCGTCCAGCGCACGCAACGACGCCTCGAGCTTCGGAATCATGCCGCCGGTAACCTCTCCGCGCCCAATGCGGCGGCGGGCGTCCTCCCTGGTCAGCACCGGCACCACCTGACCGTCCGCCCCGAGCACGCCCGAAACGTCCGTCAGGAGGATGACCTTCGCGGCCTTGAGTGAGACCGCGATCTCGGCCGCGACGGTGTCGGCGTTGATGTTGTACGCGTGACCGTCATACCCGAGCCCGATGGAGGCGATGACCGGAATGTACCCGCGCGTCAGCAGCGCCGTGATCGGCTCCTTGTTCACCTGGGTCACCTTGCCGACGAAGCCCAGATTCTCGTCGAGGGGTTCAGCGATGATCGTCGGACCGTCCTCGCCGCTCATGCCAACGGCCTGCCCGCCGAGGCGGTTGATCGCCGCGACGAGGTCGGGGCTGACCTTGCCCGTCAGCACCATCTTCACGACCTCCATCGTCTTCTCGTCGGTGATGCGCAGGCCGTCCTTGAACTCCGGCTTGAGCCCGAGGCGCTCGCTCATCGCGCTGATCTCGGGACCGCCGCCGTGCACGAGCACTGGCTGCATACCGACGTAGCGCAGCAGCACCACGTCCAGCAGCGTCTCGTCACGCGAATGATCGATCGCGTTGCCGCCGACTTTGATGACGACGGTCTGGCCATGGAACCGCTTGATGTAAGGCAGCGCCTCGACGAGGACTTTGGCGCGTTCCTCCACTGTCAGCGTCATGTCGTGTAGTCGGCGTTGATGCGCACGTACTCCTCCGATAGATCGCAGCCCCATGCCTCAGCGTTTCCGGCGCCAAGGCCGAGGGTCGCGACGATCTCAATCTCCGGCTGTTCGAATGCGCGGCGCACGGCCGCAAGGTCGACCTCGACTCCGGCGCCGCGCTCGAACACAACGAGCCCGCCAACTGTCAGATGCAGCCTGTCAAGCGCGAGCTCGGCGCCACTGTAGCCGAGAGCGCACACGATGCGGCCCCAGTTGGGATCGCCCCCGTGGACGGCCGTCTTGACCAGGCTCGATGAGGCCACCGCGCGTGCGGCGGTCCGGGCGTCGTGGTCCGAGGTAGCGTCGAGTACCTTCACAGTGATCAGCCTGGTCGCACCCTCTCCGTCGCGTGCGATGGCGCGCGACAGTTGCCGCGCCACGCCTTCGATCGCCGCCCGCAGCTGCGTCGACTCGGAGCTGTCGGCCCGGATCGGCTCATTGCCGGCCGCGCCGTTGGCGAGCATCAGGAAGCTGTCATTCGTGGAGCTGTCGCCGTCGACGGTCACCTGGTTGAAGCTGTGGTCGGCGACTGGTCTCACCAATCTCGCCATCAAGCCCGGCTCGACCGCGGCGTCGGTCGTGATGTAGGCGAGCATTGTCGCCATGTTGGGATGGATCATGCCCGAGCCCTTGCACATCCCTCCCACCCGCACGGTCACGCCGCTGATGGCCACCTCGGCGTGCGCGGTCTTTGGCTTCGTGTCCGTGGTCATGATGGCCCGCGCGGCGTCTTCGCCCGCGTCCGCGCGCAGGTTTCCGCACGCCTCGGCGATCCCCGACTTGATGGCGTCCATCGGCAAGTAGCGGCCGATCACTCCGGTCGAGCTCACCAGGACCTGGTCCGGGTCGAGGTCGAGCCGGTCGGCCGAGAGCTTCGCCATCAACAGGGCGTCGCGGAATCCCTGCGCGCCTGTGCACGCGTTGGCGTTGCCGGAGTTGATGGTCAGCGCCTGCACGCGGTTGCGCTGCAGGTGCAGCTGATCGATGACCACCGACGCGGACTTCACCTTGTTGGTGGTGAACACGCCGCCGGTGTCACACGGCAGCGCCGAGTGGACCACGCACAGGTCGTCCCTCTGGTCGCGCGGAATCGCGGACGCGCCGGTGGTGAAAGCCTTGATGCCGCAAGCCGCAGTGCCGGCCCGAAATCCTCGGGCGAAGGTCACGGCCACTGCACCGGACCAACGAGCGCGGTGGTGCGATCGAGCCCGAACGCGATGTTGAAGCACTCGACGCCCTGGCCCGATGCGCCTTTCACCAGGTTGTCGAGCGCCGCGGTCACGACAGCCTTCCCTCCCTGAGCAGCGACGTTGACCAGGCACAGGTTGGAATGCGTTGCCGACTTGGTGGCGGGTGTCATGTCGACAACCTTTGTAAAGGGTTGCCCGGCATAGAACTCGCGGTACGCGTCCCTGAGCTCGGCAATCGAGCCCTTGGGGTCGAAGTAGCAGGTGACGAGAATGCCGCGGGTCATCGGCACGAGGTGCGGCACGAACGTCACCTGGACGCCGGGAAGCTCCTGCAGGATCTCTGGCAGGTGGCGGTGGCCGTCGACGGAATAGGCGTGAAGAGACTCGTTGACCTCGCTGAAGTGCACCCCGACGCCCGGCGACCGCCCGGCTCCGCTCACGCCCGACTTCGCGTCGACGATCACGTCCGAACCGATCAGCCCGCTCGTTGCCGCCGGTGCGAGGGCGAGGATGGCGCACGTCGAGTAGCAGCCGGGCACGGAGATCAGCTCGGCATGTTTCAGCTCGTCTTCGTGGAGCTCGGGGATCCCGAGCACCGCCTTCTCGAGGAGTGCCGGATGGGGATGCTCCTGGCGGTACCAGCGCGGATAGAGCTCTGAATCATGCAGCCTGAAGTCGGCGCTCATGTCGACGACGTGAATGCCGGCTTCGAGCCAGTCCCCCACTCTGGACGCGCCGACGTTGTGAGGCAGGCAGCTGAAGATCACGTCGAGCCCGTCGGCCACCGGTTCGGAGGCGAACTCGCCTGTCACGTCGAGAAGGGGGAAGACGTCGGAATACGGCTTACCCGCGTACGAGCGCGACGTGAGCTGCACCAGCTCGACTTCTGGGTGGCGGGCCAGAAGGTGGACGGCAGTCATGCCGGCGTAACCATTCGCGCCCGCGACCGCCGCTTTCAGCTTCCGGCCCACGAACGCATGAGTATACAGTTCTCTGCATAAAAATGCGCAGTCGGGTCAGTCCGGCTGGTTGAAGAAGCACGACTCGGCCCCCGTGTGGCAGGCCGGTCCCGCGGGAATCACTCTCAGCAGCACCGCGTCCTGGTCGCAGTCGAGCTTCACGTCCACCACCTCCATCGTGTTGCCTGACGTAGCGCCCTTCTCCCACAGACCTCGCTCCCGCGAGTGAAACCACGCGTGTCCGGTCTCGCGGGTTTTGGCCCAGGACTCTTCGTCCATGTACGCGAGCATCAGCACCTTGCCCGTCTGGGCGTTCTGGACGACCGCAGGGACCAGGCCGTTAGAAAAGTCAGGTTTCATGGCCGCACCTCCAGGCCTCTGGCGGCCAGATCCTTCTTGACGTCCCCGACCGACAGCTCGCCGAAATGAAAGATCGAAGCGGCAAGCGCGGCGTCGGCGCCGCCTGTAAGGGCCTCATACATGTCCTGCGCCGAGCCGGCGCCGCCGGAGGCGATCACCGGCAGGCGGACAGCTTCACTGACAGCCCTGGTGAGCGCGAGGTCATAGCCCGCCTTGGTGCCGTCGAAGTCCATCGATGTGAGCAGGATCTCGCCCGCTCCCATGGCTTCCCCCTGCACTGCCCACTCGACCGCGTCGCGGCCCGTAGGGCGGCGGCCTCCGTGGCTGAACACCTCCCAGCCCTCGGCGTCCCGTCGTTTGCGGGCATCGATCGCCAGCACGACGCACTGCGAGCCGAAGATCTCGGCGCAACGCGTCAGCAGTTCGGGCTCGGCCAGGGCCGCCGAGTTGATTGAAACCTTGTCAGCGCCGTGCGTCAGCAGCTGCGCCACGTCGTCCACGCCGCGCACGCCGCCGCCGACCGCCAGCGGGACGAAGACCTGGTCGGCCGTGCGCTCGACCGCCTTGAGCATGATCTTTCGCGACTCGGCGGTCGCCGTGATGTCCAGGAACACGATCTCGTCTGCTCCCTGGTGGTCGTACTCTGCCGCGAGCGAAGCGGGGTCGCCGGCGTCGCGCAGGTCGACAAAGCGCACGCCCTTGACGACTCGGCCGTCGGTCACGTCCAGGCAGGGAATGATTCTCTTCGCCGGCATCTCAGCTGCACCTCGAGACGAAGTTGGCGTAGAGGCGCAGGCCGTCCGCCCCGCTTTTCTCAGGGTGAAACTGCGTCCCCATCACGTTCCCGAGCGCCGCCGCCGCGGCCGGCGAGTGTTCGGTGCAACCGATCCGGTGCTCGGAGGCTTCGGGCGTGAACGAGTGCACGTAATAGAAGTAAGAGTCGTCAGCGATTCCTTCCCACAACGGAGACGAACCCAGCTGGGAGGTGCGGCACCACCCGATCACGGGCAGGCGAGGCGCTGACCTGACTTTCACAACTCGGCCCGGCAGCAGGCCCAGGCCTTCGTGGCGGCCGTGCTCGGTCGACTCGTCGAACATGAGCTGGTAACCGAGGCAGACGCCGAGCACCGGTTTGCCGCCACGGGCGAGCTCGACGATCCGCCGGCCGAGGCCGTGCTCCGACAGCTTTTCCAGCGCCGGCGCAAACGCCCCGACGCCGGGCAGCACGATGCCTTCGGCCGCCTCGAGCTGATCGTGGTCTGCGGTCAGCCGGGCGTCCGCGCCGACCTGCGTCAACGCGCGCTCAACCGAGCGTATGTTGCCGACGCCGTAGTCGACGATGGCGATCATCCCAGCACACCTTTGGAAGAAGGGACGCCAGCAGCGCCGGTCGAAGCCATCGCCTCGCGCAGCGCGAGTCCCAGCGCCTTGAAAGTCGCTTCCGCCACGTGGTGGCGGTTGCGCCCGCGAACCAGGTCGACGTGGATCGTCGCACCCAGGTGGATGGACAGCGCGCGCCAGAACTCTTCGATCACCTCCGACTCCAGCGTGCCGATCCGGCCGCGCAGCGGCACGTTGTAGGAGAGATACGGTCGGCGGCCAAGGTCGACCACGACTCGGGCGAGCGACTCGTCGAGCGGCGCGTATGCCGCCGCGAAGCGCGCGATGCCTTCGCGCTCGCCAAGCGCCTGGGACAGCGCCTGGCCGACGACGATGCCGGCATCCTCGACGAGGTGATGCGGGTCTACCTCCACGTCGCCGGCCCCGCGCAGCCTCAAGTCGAAGCCTCCGTAACGCGCGACTTGCTCGAGCATGTGGTCGAGGAAAGCAAGCCCGGTCGAGATCTCCGCGCGACCGCGACCTTCGAGATAGACCTTCGCCGAGAGCTGCGTCTCGCGGCTCTTCCGCGTCACGCGTCCCCGCCTACTCAAGCCGCACCTCGATCGCGTGTGCGTGGGCGCCGAGCCCTTCCATCCCAGCCAGCCTGACTGATGCGTCGCGCAGCGTTTCGAGGTCGCCGCGGTTCAGGCTGAGCAGGCTCGAGCGCTTGACGAATGTGTGCACGCCCAGCGGCGACGAAAACCGCGCCGCGCCGGAGGTCGGCAGCGTGTGGTTGGGACCGGCCGAGTAGTCGCCCAGCGGCACGGTCGCATACGGACCCACAAAGACTGCGCCGGCGTTTTCGACCTGCGTCGCCAATCGATCCGCGTCGTTGGCGACGATCAGCAGATGCTCGGGTGCGAAGTCGTTCGCAACATTGATCGCCTGGTTCATGTCGTCCGCCACGATGACGCAGCAGTTGGCCTGGCGGATGATGTCGGCGCGGTCGAGGCCGCGCACGAGGCTTTCCAGCTCCTCTACTACGCGGTCCGCGAGCTGACTCGAGTCGGTGACCAGAACGCCCCAGGCCAACGGATCGTGCTCGAGCTGGGCCGCCAGGTCGGCAGCGACAAAGTCCGGCCTCGCCTGGCTGTCCGCAACCACAACGACCTCAGTCGGTCCCGCGATGCCGTCGACGCCGACTGAGCCGAACACCTCTTTCTTGGCCAGGGTCACGTAGATGTTGCCCGGGCCGGCGACGACGTCGACTCGCGGGATGCTCGCCGTGCCGTAGGCCAGCGCTGCGATCGCCTGCGCGCCGCCTACTCGATAGACGGTGTCCGCGCCGGCGATGTGAGCGGCGGCCAGGATCGACGTCGTGACGGTCCCGTCGGGTCGGGGCGGCGTCGCCAGCACGACCTCGGGGACATTCGCCACCCGCGCCGGGATGACCGTCATCAGCACCGTAGAGGGGTAGGCCGCGCGGCCGCCCGGCGCGTAGACGCCTGCACGCCTCACCGGTCGCGTGACCAGCTTGAGCCCAGGCGATCCGACCGCAGCCGGCTGCAGCTGGCGCTCATGAAAGACTCGGATCCGCTCGGCGGCAAATTCGAGTGCCGCACGGTCGGCCGGTGGCAGTCGGTCGGCGGCGGCGGCGAGCTCGCCCTGCGGGACCTCGAACGACTCCCTGCGCGCCGGAGCCCAGCCATCGAACTGCCGGCCAAGGTCGCGCAGCGCCTCATCGCCGTCGGCGAGCACGCGAGCGCAGATCTCGGCCACCGCCTCGCGCTCTTTGGTGAACTGCGAGAGGTCGAGCCGCCGCCGGGAGAGCGGCGAGTCGAGCCAGGAGCCGACGTCGAATCGCTTAACCGGCACGGCTGGATGCCTCCCGCAGGCGCGAGACCACGGACTGGACCGCCGCGCTTCGCGTCTTGAGGCTCGCCTGGTTGGCGATCAGCCTCGCGGTCGAGGCGCCGAGCACCGCAGCGATCCGCAGCCGGTTGTCGTGAAGCGTCCGGCCGGTCGCGGTCAGGTCGACGATCCCGTCGACCAGCCCGACCTGCGGCGCAAGCTCCACCGAGCCGTGCAGGCGCACGACCTCGACCGCCTGGCCCTGAGCTTCGAACCACTCGGTCGCGGTGCGTGGGTACTTGGTCGCGACACGCATCATCGGAGGCCAGGTTTCGGGTCCGTTCAAGCCCGATGCTTCCGGCACCGCGAGGACCAGCCTGCATCCCCCAAACCGCAGATCGATCAACTCGTAGTGCGACCCTGGCTGCTCCCAGAGGATGTCCTTGCCCACGATGCCGAGGTCGGCGGCGCCGTGGTCCACGTAGGCAGGGACATCTGACGGGCGGACAAGAATCACCCGCATGCGGTCGCCTTCGATGAGCAGCTGGCGGCCCAGCTCTTCCGCCGTGAGGTGGACCAGACCCGAAGCCGCGAGCAGGGACAGCGCCCCGCTGTGCAGCGCGCCGGTCGGAATCGCGATCGAGACCTGATCGTCGCGCGTCATCACACAACGCCTCCAGCCAGCCTGGCCGCCACCTGTTCCGGCGGAAGGCTGCGGGCCCTGTGACCCCTGGCGCTCCACGACACCACTGTGTCGCTCTTGCAGTGGACGAGGTTCGCCGCACCGATCGCCTCCCACCACGTCCTCGCTGCCGCCTCGCTGCGCGCCTCGGTGTCGACCACCGCGCGCATGCCGAACAGCCTGAGCGTCGAGCCGAGGCGAAGGGCCGTCTTCAGGCCAGACTCGCTCCACGCGAGCGCGGCGTCGAGGCGCGGAAGCTCGGGTGGCCGCGGGCTGCGCGTCAGCATCTCGGACACGAGGTCGAGCTGCACCATGAAGCCGGTTGCCGGCGCCTGGCGGCCGAACCGAGCCAGCAGCCCGTCATAGCGTCCACCCTGCGCCACGGGCTTGCCGAAGTCAGGGCCAAAGCCCTCGAAGATGACGCCGGTGTAGTAATCGAAGTCGCGGATCGCGCCGAGGTCCAGGTTGACGACATCGCCGATGCCGTGCGCGCCGAGCAGCTCGCGGACCCGCGCGAGCTCGGACAGGGCGGCTTCCGACCGGCGGTTGCGGACGAGTCCGGCGGCCGCATCGAGAATCTCAGGCCCGCCACGCAGAGCCGGGAAGCGCAGCAGCAGCTCGTGCTCCGCCGACTTGAGTGGCGTTTGCTCGAGCAGCGCTTCGAGGGCGACGAAATCACGCGCCGCCAACGCGTCGCGTACGCCGGCCTTCACGTCCTCCGCCAGGCTGACGGCGTCCATGATCCCGTGGAAGAACTCGGCGTGACCGACGTCGATCTGGTAACGCCTGATGCCGGTCGCCTCCATGCAGCGGGCGGCGAGGGCGATCACCTCTGCATCCGCGACCGGACCTGAGGCGCCAACCAGCTCAGCGCCTACCTGGTACGTCTCACGCCGGTGCTCGAACCGGCTCTCGTCGGTCGACAGGACCGGACCCGCGTAGCAGAGGCGCAGCGGGAGCGCGGCCCCGCGGAGCTTGCCGGCCACGAGCCGCGCCACAGGCACGGTCCGTTCGCCGACGAGCGCCACAACGTCGCCGCGGCCGTCGGTGAACTTGAACAGGCGGCGTCGCTGCTCCACGCCGAGCCCGAGGTCGAGCACGTCCATGCTCTCGACCAGCGGCGTGATGACATGGCGGTAACCCCATCGCCGCATCTCGGCGAGCAGCGATTCCTGGGCCTCGCGAAGGACCTCTGCTTCCTGCGGAAGGAGATCGCGGAAACCGGGCACGCCGCCCAGCTGAGGCTTAGAGTCGGTGAAGAGACCTCCGGGCCGCGGCCACTGGAAACTCAGCCTTCGTCATCGTCGTCGTCCTCCACTTCGCCGTCCGCGTCCTCGGAGAAGTCGAGCGCCTCGCCCTCGTCCTCGACCGCGTGCATACCTTCTTCAATATCCTCGCCCGACGGCTCCTCGGCGAGTGGCTCGCCCTCCTCCTCGTCGTCCGCGAAGACCTCGACCTCGCGTGTGAGGAGGCTCTCCTTCGTGTACGGCCTGAACTCGACCTCGCGCTTGCGGCGCATCGGGAAGCTCGGCTTGCCCGCAAACCGCGGGTCCTGGTACGT
>DATEGL010000193.1:0-7407 GCA_035280145.1 Candidatus Dormiibacterota bacterium
CCCGCCGCCGAGCCGGCCATGCCGGCGCGCCCGCGCCGCACCCGCACGGCCGCGCCCAAGTCCGACTCCACCTCCACGACGACCGCCGCGGCCAAGCCCGCCAGGGCGCCTCGCGCCAGAACCGCAGCGCCCAAGACGACCACCACCCGCAAGCCCACGCCTCGCGCGACAAAGAAGGCGGACAGCTAGTGCTCATCCCCAAGCGAGTCAAGTACCGGAAGATGCACCGCGGCCGCCGCACCGGAATCGCCACTCGCGGCGCCACCGTCGCCTTCGGCGACTTCGGCCTGCAGGCGATCGAGGCCGCCTGGATGAGCAACCGGCAGATCGAGGCCGCCCGGCGCGCCATGACCCGCCACGTCAAACGGGGTGGTCAGATCTGGATCCGCGTCTTCCCCGACAAGTCGATCACGAAGAAACCCGCCGAGACGCGCATGGGCTCTGGCAAGGGCAACCCCGAAGGCTGGGTTGCCGTGGTCAAGCCCGGACGCGTGCTTTTCGAGATGGGCGGGGTCACTCCCGAGGTGGCCAAGCAGGCGATGAAGCTCGCCGCCGCCAAGCTGCCCATGAAAACTCGCGTGATCTCCGCCGCAGAAAGCGGGAGCGGGCGATGAAGGTCGACGAGCTTCGCGTTCTCGAAGTGGACGAGCTTGGCATGCGGCTGCGCACCGCGCGACGCGAGCTGTACGAGCTGCGCTTCAAGCACGCCGTCGGCCAGCTCGAAAATTCGAGCCAGATCTCGAAGGTCCGGCACGACATCGCGCGAATCATGACCGTCCTCCGCGAGCGCGACTTCGGCATCGGGCCGACGGTTGAGGCAGAGCCGTTGGCGGCTGCCGTTGCGGAAGCTGCTCCGGAAGAGGAGGAGGCGCCCAAGCCGAAGCGTGGGCGGAGAACCAAGAAAGAGGAAGAGACCGAATGACCGACACCGCCACGCGAACCGCACCCACCCAGGCCCGCGGCCGTCGCAAGGTCCGCCTGGGCACGGTGATCTCCGACAAGATGGACAAGACGGTCATCGTTCAGGTCGGCTCCTCGAAGGCCCACCGCCTGTACCGGAAGACGCTCCAGCAGCGCACCCGCTTCAAGGTCCACGACGAGAAGAACGAATGCGGCGTGGGCGACCTCGTCCGCATCACCGAGACGCGCCCCGTCTCCAAGGAGAAGCGCTGGCGCGTACTGGAAATCGTGGAGAAGGCCAAGTAACGAAGTGGTCCAGCAAGAAACCCGGCTCAAGGTCGCGGACAACTCAGGAGCAAAGGAACTCCTGGTCATCCGCGTGGCCGGCGGCCACTACCGGAAGTACGCCTATGTGGGCGACATCATCACGGCCACGGTCAAGTCCGCGCAGCCTGGTGGCCAGGTCAAGAAGGGCGAGGTCGTGAAGGCCGTCGTCGTGCGCGTGAACAAGGAGTACAAGCGGCCAGACGGTTCGCTGATCCGGTTCGACGAGAACGCCGCCGTCCTGCTCGCCCAGGCCAACAACCCGCGCGGGACCCGCATATTCGGCCCGGTCGCGCGTGAGCTGCGCGAGCGCAACTTCATGAAGATCATCTCGCTAGCCCCGGAGGTCCTGTAGGTAATCCACATGCAGACAAACAAACCCGAACCCAGGCGCCGCTGGCTCGACCTCGCGCCCGGCGACAACGTGATCGTCATCGCCGGCAAGGACAAAGGCAAGCAGGGCGAGGTGCTGCGCACCATCCCCGACCAGCACAAGATCGTCGTCAAAGGCGTCAACCTGTTGAAGCGGCACACCAAGGCCGGCCAGCGACGCGGCGGCGTCCAGGTCGCGCAAGGTGGAATCGTCGACTTCGAGGCGCCCCTCGACTACTCCAACGTGATGCTCGTCTGCCCGTCATGCGGGCGGCCCACGCGGACGAAGCACTTCGTGCTCGAGTCAGGCGCGCGCGCCCTGGTCTGTCGCCACTGCGGCGAGCCTTACGAGCGCATCCGCAAGGCGGAGGCCCAGTAGACGTGACGATGGCGCCTGCTGTTCTACTGCGAAACGGCTCACTAGCCGACTCAGCAATCTGGGCCGAGACGGTGGCGCGGCCCGGGACCCACAAGACCCAGGCCGCGCGGCGCCAAGGTCACTTCGGCCTGAAATCCGCACCCCAACACCGCGATTTCAGGCCGGGAAAGGTAGAGGTCTTTCAATAAATGGCGAAAGCGAAGCAGCAGCAGCAGCCGAAGAAAGAGACCGCCGCGCCGGCACCTGGCACACGATCTGAGTCTCCGCCGCGTCTGCTCCAGGCCTACCGCGACACGGTCATGAGCCAGCTGACGAAGGAGTTCGACTACGGCAACGTGATGCAGGTGCCGAGGATTGACAAGATCGTGGTCAACATCGGTATCGGCGAGGCGAAAGACAACGACAAAGCCCTCGACGCCGCCGTCGGTGACGTCAGAACGATCACTGGTCAGAAGCCGCAGCTGGTGAAGGCCAAGAAGTCTGTCGCCGCCTTCAAGCTGCGCGCGGGCCAGACCGTCGGTATCAAGACCACGCTTCGAGGAAGGCGCATGTGGTACTTCCTCGACAAGCTGCTGAACATCGCGCTGCCGCGCATCCGTGACTTTCGCGGCGTCAACCCCGATGGTTTCGACGGCCGCGGCAACTACTCGTTGGGCCTGCGCGAGCAGGTCGTGTTCCCGGAGATCGACTACGACAAGATCGACAAGCTGCGCGGGCTCGAGGTCAGCATCATCACGACAGCGAAGACCGACGACGAGGCGCGAAGCCTGCTGACACGGCTGGGCATGCCGTTCAGGAAGAGATAACCAAGAGGGAGAGGAGTTTGGCCAAGAAATCATCGATCGAACGCTGGAAGCGAACGCCCAAGTTCAAGGTGCGTTTTCACAATCGCTGCCGCATCTGCGGGCGGCCGCGTGCTTACCTGCGCAAGTTCGGCATGTGCCGTATCTGCTTCCGCGAGTTTGCCGCCGAGGGACGCATTCCCGGCGTGACCAAGTCGAGCTGGTGATGATGGCTACAGCAGTAACGAAGTCGACCAACAAGAACGTGAAGAGGCGGCCGGTGGCAGCGATCGTCACCGATCCCATCGCCGACATGCTCACGCGAATCCGCAACGCCAACGCGGCGCGCCACACCGAGGTCAAGGTCCCGGCGTCGAGGCTGAAGCTCGAGATCGCGCGCGTCTTAAAGGACGAGGGCTACATCTCGGGCTACGACGTCGAGGCCGACGGCACCGCACAGACGATGCGTATCATCTTCAAGTCCCGCCCCGATCGCACCCGCGTGATCTCAGGCGTAAAGAGGATCAGCCGCCCCGGGCTGCGCGTCTACGCGCGCAAGACCGAGATCCCGAGAGTCCTCGGCGGTCTCGGCATCGCCATCCTCAGCACCTCTGAGGGCGTGATGAGCGGAAGGCAGGCCACGCGTCAGCAGCTCGGCGGCGAAGTGCTGGCTTACGTCTGGTAGGAGAGAAAGGAAGAGTTGTCTCGAGTCGGAAAGCTGCCCGTCCAGGTCCCGAACAACGTGAAGGTCACGCTGGCGCCTGGACACGTAACGGTCGAAGGTCCGAAGGGACAGCTCGAGCGCACCCTGCCGTCTCAGATCACTGTCAAGCAGGCTGACGGTTCGTTGGTCTTCGAACGGCCGGACGACGACTACCGAAACCGCGCGCTGCACGGTCTCGTACGCAGCCTCGTCGCCAACATGGTCGAAGGCGTGGACAAAGGTTTCACCAAGCACCTCGAGCTGGTCGGCGTTGGCTACCGCGTCGCCAAGCAGGGCGAGGAGCTCGTGCTGAATCTCGGCTACTCGCACCCCATCCGATTCAAGCCGCCGAAAGGCGTCACTATCGATGTCCAGGACCCGACCAAGTTCTCGGTTTCGGGCATCTCGATCGAGGACGTTGGCCAGGTCGCAGCGGACATCCGGGCCATGCGTCCGCCCGAGCCGTACAAGGGCAAGGGCGTGATGTACCGCGGCGAGAAGATCCGGCGCAAGCCGGGCAAGGCCGGCAAGGGGGCCAAAACCACAGCATGATCAAGCGTCAGGACCGAAAGGTGAACCGCCTGAAGCGCCACAAGCGCGTGCGCGTGCACGTGGAAGGCACGCCCCAGCGGCCTCGCCTCGCGGTGTTCCGGAGCCTCAACCACCTCTATGCCCAGCTCATCGACGACTCCGCGAGCCGCACCGTGGCCTCCGCCTCGACGGTCGAGCTGAAGGCCAAAGGAAACGGCATGACACAGGCCCAGGAGGTGGGCAAGGCGATTGCAACCAAGGCCAAAGCCGCCGGGGTAACGAATGTCGTCTTCGACCGGGGCGGTTTTCTGTATCACGGAAGAATCAAGGCGCTCGCCGATGCGGCGCGCGAAGCCGGACTGGAGTTTTAGGAGAAGCATGGGAAGTCGATCACCCCGCGGCGACCACGGCGAACGATCAGAGCTCGCCGATCGCGTCGTCCGCGTCAACCGCGTCGCCAAGGTCGTGAAGGGCGGCCGCAAGTTCTCGTTCAGCGCGCTGATCGTCGTCGGCGACATGAACGGCCGCGTCGGCGCGGGCATCGGCAAAGCCCGCGAGGTGACCGAGGCCATCCGCAAGGGGATGGAGGTCGCCAAGCGAAACATGATCACGGTGCCCATGGTCGGCACGACGATTCCTCACGAGGTCCGCCTCAAGTGGGGAGCCGCTCGGATCATGCTCAAGCCCGCTGCGCCCGGAACCGGCGTCATCTCTGGCGGAGCCATGCGCGCCGTGATCGAGACCGCCGGCATCAAGGACATCCTCACCAAGTCGCACGGCACGAACAACCCGATCAACACCGTGCGCGCGACGCTGGCTGCGCTGCAGCAGCTCAAGACGGCGCCGCAGATCGCCGAGCTGCGCGGCCGCGAGGTCGACCAGATGGTCGGCAAGCGCCTGGCCGCCGCCTTCAAAGGCACTGAACCCCCTTCCGCCTCGACACCAAATGCGGACGTCGCGCCCGTAGGCGCCGGGGGGGCTGCCCGTGGCTGAGAAAACCGTCAAGGCCACCCTGGTGAAATCCGCGATCGGGGCGAGGCCCGAGATCCGCGCGACCGTCGAGTCGCTTGGCTTCCGGCGCCTGAACCAGACCCGCGAGCTGCCGGACAACCCGGCCGTCCGGGGGATGCTGCGCCGCGTTGACTTCCTTGTCGCCGTGGAGGGGGTTCCGTACGAGCGGCCGAGGCGCAGCCGGTACAAGATCTGGCGCGCCCGCAGCACCAAGAAGCACCAGCGAGGTCATTAGAGGATGCACTTCGAACATGCAGCCGGGGTCCCCACGAAATCGCAGATTTCGTGGGGTGGCAAGCACCAGAGAGGCAACTAGCAAGCGATGCAGCTCCACGACCTCAAACCCACGCCCGGCGCCCACCGCCGGCCAAGGCGCATCGGCCGGGGCACCGGCTCCGGTCGAGGCAAGACGTCAGGCCGCGGCCAGAAGGGTCAGAACGCTCGGAGCGAAGGCTTCCGCCTCGGCTTCGAGGGCGGTCAGATGCCGTTGTCGCAGCGCATCCCGAAGCTGCCCGGCTTCAAGAACCCATTCAAGAAGCTCTACTCGGTCGTCAACCTGTCGAAGCTCAGTCGCTTTGCCGACGGCGCCAGAGTGGACGCCCAGGCACTGCTCGAGGTCGGCCTGATCAAGGGCGACAGGGAGATCAAGATTTTGGGCGCCGGCCGGCTGAAGCGCAAACTGAATGTGGAGGCACATGCTTTCAGTAACAGCGCGCGCGAGGCGATCGAGAAGGCGGGCGGGACCGTCACCGTCCTCGGGCAGAAAGAACCGGAAGAACAATCCGAAGCAGAGCCCGAAGCCAAACCTGAGTAGCCCATGAACTTCCTCGAGGCGCTCGTCAACGCGATCCGGCTGCCCGAGCTCCGCAACAAGATCCTCTTCACCGGCAGCATCCTGATCATCTTCCGGCTGTTCGCCAACATCGCGATCCCGGGCGCCAAGCAGTCCGCGCTCGCGCTGCTCTTCAACCAACAGGCCCTGCTCGGACTGCTCGACCTCTTCTCAGGCGGCGGTCTCTCGCGATTCAGCATCGTCGCGATGGGCATGAATCCCTACATCAACGCCACGATCATCATGCAGCTGATGACGGTGATCTCCGAACGCATCAAGGAGATCTCCAAAGAAGGCGAGCTCGGCAGGCGGCGGATCCAGCGCTACAGCCGCTGGCTGACGGTGTTCCTGGGCGCCGGCCAGGCGTACGGATTCACGGTCCTGTTCCAGAACACGAACCCGGCCATCCTCGGCCCGCTCGACTGGTTCCAGCGACTGCAGATCATCCTGGTCCTCACCGCCGGCACGGTGATGCTGATGTGGTTCGGCGAGCTGATCACCGAGTACGGCATCGGCAACGGTGTCTCGCTGATCATCTTCGCCGGCATCATCGGCCGCGGCCCACAGGGCATCGCGTCGGTGTTCACCGCCCACTCGACCGGCGGCGGCCTGGCTGACTACGTGCCCTTCCTGCTGTTCGGCTCGATCGCGCTGATCATGACCGCGGTCATCATCTACGTACAGCAAGCCGTCCGGAAGATCCCGATCCAGTCTGCGCAGCGAGTCGCCGGTGGGCGCGAGGTGGGGCGGCGGGCAAGCTTCCTTCCGCTGCGGGTCAACCACGCCGGTGTGATCCCGATCATCTTCGCGATCTCGGTCATGTTCCTGCCGACCATCGTGGCCAACTATTTCAACGCGGCACCACCCGACACGTGGTACTACCGCACAGCCCACTGGATACAGGGCAACTTCGCACCGGATACAGCGAACGTGCCCATGGCCGTCGCCTACAACGCGCTGTATTTCCTGTTCACGTTTGGCTTCACGTACTTCTACACGGCAATCACTTTTGACGTGCATGACGTGGCCGAGAACCTCAAACGCTACTCGAGCTTCATCCCGGGAATCCGCCCGGGACGTCCTACCGCGGACTACCTGCAGGCGGTGATGAACCGGGTGACCTTCGTTGGCGCGGTCTTTCTGGGCTTCATCACGGTCATCCTGCCCATCGGCACCGCGAAGATCTCCGGCATTCCGCACAACCAGATGTACCTCGGTGGCACGGCCATCCTGATCGTGGTCGGGGTGGCCCTCGACACCATGAAGCAGCTGCAGACGCAGCTGGTGATGCGCCAGTACCGCGGCTTCATCAAATGAATCTGTTGTTGTATGGCGCGCCAGGGTCCGGCAAGGGGACGCAAGCGAACATGCTGCGCTCGCATTTCGGCATCCCACACATCGCCACCGGCGACATGCTGCGCGCGGAGATCGCCGCCGGCACCGAGCTGGGCCGCAAGGCGCAGCCCATCCTGGCCTCGGGCCAGTACGTGTCCGACGACATCATGATCGGCATGATCCGCAACCGGCTCCGCCAGCCCGACTGTGAGCCCGGGTTCATCATCGACGGCTTCCC
>DATEGL010000194.1:0-7841 GCA_035280145.1 Candidatus Dormiibacterota bacterium
CGCCGCCTCGACTGAACGTTCCGCGGGCTCTTCGCTGCTCCGCGAAGTGGCCGAGGTGGTCGTGCTCGCAGTCATCCTCTACATCGGCATCAGCTTCGTCATCCAGGCCGTGCACGTCGAAGGCCTCTCGATGTTCGCGACACTCGACGACAACGATTACCTGATCGCCAACAAGGTGGACTATCGCCTTCACGCGCCCCAGCGCGGAGACATCATCATCCTGCGGCCGCCAACGAACAACTCGACCGATTTCATCAAACGCGTGATCGCGCTGCCGGGGGAGCGGTTGATGATCCGCGGGGGTGCTGTCTACATCAACGGGCACAAGCTCGACGAGCCCTATCTCCCAGAAGCCTGGACCAACGACACCAACCCAGCACCATGGAGCGAAGGCGACGGCGCCGTCATCCCCCCCAACGAGTACTTCGTGATGGGCGACAACCGCAACCGCTCCCAGGACTCACGCTTCTTCGGTCCGATCAGCCGAGATCGCATCGACGGCAAAGCGTGGTTCCGCATCTGGCCCGTTGCCCATTTCGGCAACATCTACTCGCAGATGCCGACGCTCGAGACCGGAACAGTGGTCGTGGGCGCGGCGCAGCCGGCCGCAGCCTAGAACACCCCGTCGCTCAGGCGCCTATCGCCAGCCGGAAAACACTGTCGCGCGCGAACGGACCGATCACCGACATCTGCACGGGTCCCCTCAGGACCTCTTGCGCGACGCGCTGCACATCGGCGCCGGTTACCGCGTCGACCTGGGCGAGCTCTTCGTCGATCGTCTTGATGTGACCCAGGAGCAGCTCCTGATACGTAAGCCAGAACGCAACACCATTGGTTGTCTCCAGCTCGAGCCGTAAGCGCCCCTTCGTGAATTCCTTGGCCCGGGCGAGTTCCTCGACTGAGACCTCTGCCTCGCCCATAGCCCGCAGCTCTGCCATCACCGCGTTCACGGCATCCGACGCCTTCTTCGGATCGACGCCGATGTAGACGCCAAGGTATCCGGTGTCGCGATGCTTCTGCGTGAAGCTGTGGACGTCATACGCGAGACCCAGGCGCTCGCGAATGTTCAAAAACAGGCGCGAGCTCATGCCCTCGCCAAGCACGGTGTTAAGCAGGTCAAGGACGTAGCGGTCGGGATGCAAGTAGCTGAACGCGCGCGCGCCGAGACAGATGTGCGCCTGCTCGGTGTTGCGGCGCTTGACCACGACCGTCGGCCTCTCGAGCGGTGCGGGTGTGGTTGCCGGCACCGCGCCGTCGAGGTCATCGCGTAACGCCAGGCCACTCGAAACGACATCGACAATCTCGCGCTCGTCGAGCGAGCCCGCCGCTCCGATGACCAGGTTGGGCAGACGGTAGTGCGCATCTGCGTACTCGAGGATGTCGTCGCGACTCAATTCCGCGACGGACTGCTCGGTGCCGGCGATGTCCCGGCCCAGGGCGTGTCCCGGCCAGATCAGCTCCTCGAACAGGTTCTGAACGTAATCCTGAGGCTGGTCCTGGTACATGCGGAGCTCTTCGAGGATGACCATGCGCTCGCGTTCAACGTCGGCCCCATCAAGGCGCGAGTTCGCCACGATGTCGGAGAGGACGTCAAATCCCAGCGCCAGGTGCTCCGAGGGAACCCGAGCCCAGTAGGCCGTGAGCTCCTTGTCGGTGGACGCGTTGACAAATCCGCCGACGCCCTCGATGGCGTCGGCTATCTCTTTCGACGAGGCGCGGCGTTGGGTGCCCTTGAAGAAAAGGTGCTCAATGAAGTGCGAGACGCCCGCAAGCCTGTCGTCTTCTTGTCGCGAGCCGCCCGCGAACATGAAAACCACGCTCGTCGAGTGACGCTCGGGCATCACCTCGGTCACCAACCTCGCCCCACCACGCAGTGCATGAACGTGATGCGCGGCGCCCATGGGAGCGGAGAGTATACGAACACTGGTCGCGGTGGCCCTCGAGGTCGACGGTGCGAGGGGTAGCGACGCCTTAGTTGGTGGGGCCTTCGCGAAGCGCCCCCAGGGCGGCGTACAGCGTCATCGCGACGAAGTCGGCCGGCATGCCGTCGGAGACCGCGTCAAGCGCCTCGCCGAGGTAGCGACGCACGTTCGGCACCTGGTCGACCTCGGTCATCTCGAGGCAGTCGCGAATCGCCTCGGCGATCTCGGTGGGGGTGATCTCCTCGTCACCGGCCTCGTCCGCCACCGAGTTGACCAGGGCGATCGCCCTGCGGATCCGCTCCGCGGCCCCGCGGTGCGGCTCCCGACCGGCCATCGAGCCGCCGTCAGTCCTCAGCCGGCTTGCGGGGGCCGACGACGACGCGGCGCTCTGGCTCCTCGCCGATGCTCGAGCTGGTCACATCCGGGTCGCCCTCCAGCGCCAGGTGGATGGCCCGCCGCTCGAAAGGCTGCATCGCGTCGAGGGTGATCGCGTCCCCGGTCATCTTCACCTGACGCGCGGCGCGCATCGCGATCTCGCGCACGGTGTGCTCGCGTCTCTGCCTGTAGCGCTCGACATCGACGATGACCCGCTCGCCTTCCGCCAGGTGCTTGCCCACCATCACGTTCGTGACGGCCTGCAGCGCGCGCAGCGTCTCGCCGCGCCAGCCGATCAACGCGCCCAGGTCGCGGCCGCTGATGTCGAGGGTGATCGGGTCGGTGGTCGGCCGCACGCTGACCTGCGCCCGAACCCCCATGTGCTTCAGCAGCCCTTCGACCAGGCTTTTGGCCGCTTCCGCCTTGCCGTCGACGGGTCGTCCCGAAACAGCCGGCGCCGGCGCCGACTGGTCGATCACCGTGACTTCGACGATGGTCTCTTCCACCGTCTCGCTCAGGATCCTGACGTCGACGTTGCGGCGGCTCTCCTGGAGCTCGATCAGCGCGGCGTCGACAGCTTCGTCCAGTGTGCGTCCGCGTCCTTCAGCGGATTTCAAAGCTTGCTCACTCCTTGTCCTTATCTCTTCGGCTTTTTCGGTTTATTGGGTCTGTTCGACGGGCCAGGCGGCCCTGACTTCGGATTGCTGGACGGGTTGTCGGAAACAGGCTTGTTGCCGGCCAGCTTGCTCGGTCCTGACGGGGCGCCTCCAGCAACTGTTCTGAAGCGCGCCGGCAACACGTTTCCCCACCCGACGACGAAGCTCTGCTGAATGATACCCACGCAGTTTCCGACAAACCAGTAAAGGGCGAGCGCCACCGGAACCGTCAACGCGAAGTACCCGATCATCAGCGGCGAGATGAAGACCATCGAGCGCTGGATCTGGAGGGTCTGCAGCTCCTGCTCGGTCGGGTTGAGCGGGGGCGGCATCTGCAGCATCTTGGCCTGGACGTAGGTGGTCAGCGCTGCCAGGAGCGGAAAGATTAGGTAGGCGGCGATGGGGATGGACAGTCCCAGGATGGCGAACATGCCGTGCTGGGTTGGGATGTCGTTGAGGTTCGGCACGAAAAGGAAGTGCGTCGGCAGGTTCAGGCTCGGGGCCCGAAACCTGAACACGAAGTAGAGCGCGCTCAGGATCGGCATCTGGACGAGCAGTGGGAGGCAGCCGACCAGCCCGCCGAGCGGGTTGACGCCGTGCTCCTGGTACAGCTTCATGATCTCCTGGTTTTGGCGCTGCGTGTCCTTTTTGTATTTCTTGCGCAGCTCCGCAACTTGCGGCGCGAGCTTGCGCTGCTCGGCCATCGACTTGCGCTGGGTGATTAGCTGGAATTGCTGCAGCGGAGCCAGGACCAGGCGAATGCCGATCGTCATGGCGATGATCGCCACGCCGTAAGCGCCCAGCGCCACGAAGAACGGGACGCCCGCGACAAAGCCGTAGATCGTGGTCAGCAGCCACTGACCCGCGTCCTGAAGCGGCAGAAATACGTTGAAGGGCGAGCTCAGGAAAATGGGGTAGTCTCCTCTCAGGGCACCGGATCGTACCCGCCGGCAGCAAACGGATGGCAGCGGGCAATCCGCGCCGCACCCATCCGCCCGCCCTTCCACCACCCATAGCGTTCGATCGCTTCGTATGTGTAGTGCGAGCAGGACGGGTAGTAGCGGCAGCTGGGCGGCAGGATCCGGGAAAACGTCATCTGGTATCCGCGGATCAACAGCAACAGCAGCTTCGTCATGGCTTGAATTTCGCGAGCCTGAGCGCAGCCAGCGATGCTTCCGCCTTCAGGTCGGCGTACGAGACTTCGAGCGCCGACGGCCGGGCGATCAGGACCACGTCATATCGTATTCCCACGTCACGTAGCGGCGAATCAGGACCCAACATGGTCGTTCGCGCCACCTCACGCAGTCTGCGCCTGGCCCTGTTGCGCTCAACTGACCCCTTCAGGCCCTTGCTCACGGTCACGCCGATGCGGCCCTCCGGCGTCTCGCTGGCGATGGCGAAACCGACCAGCGATTGGCCGCTGTGGAATCGCGTGCCCATGATCGCGGACTGGAAATCGGCCCGCCGGCGCAGCCGGAGCCGACGCTTCATTTGAGAGCACGCCCTGCGATCAGGGCTATGCCAGTCGCTCTCGCCCTTTGCGACGCCGGTTGCGCAGCACGCGTGCCCCGCCACGAGTGCTCATCCGGCGGAGGAACCCATGCACTCGACCGCGGTATCGTTTCTTGGGTTGGTAGGTCCGTTTGATCGGGCCAGTGTAGCGGACGCAAACAAGAGGGCTTGTGATACCGTCGCTGTCACTTCATCGAGTGAGCTCGGTGCCTTGCGGTATCCACAGGCCAGTGTTATAGTGCCCGCCCGGAAGCAACTGCACACCACGTCACCGAAGCGCCCGAGTACGGATCATGCTGATAGGTTCCATTAAATCCTACAGGTAAGCAATATTTAGTCGTACAGCGACGCTTCCATATTTCGGGAACGACTGGGTAGCGGATTTCGGACGGGTCGGCGCCGCCAGCCTGTGGAAATCCCATCCATTCTTTTCCACAGGCACCAAGGAGGCGGAGCTCATGCTCGAGGAGCTTCGGTTGAATCCGCGGTCGCCGGCAGCACGGTTCATGGCGTGCCGTCCGGGGCTGAGCGCGGCTGCAAACGACCGAAAAGTTCACCCCAGTTTGTCCACAGGTTTTGCAGGGTGGGTGTGCCTCTGCTCCACAACGACGGCCCGCGGTTTCCACCGCGCGGTCAACATCGAAAAGGAGGGGGAGGGGTGACCCAGGACCAGATCTGGTCACAGGTCCAGGAGGAGTTGCGCTTTCAGCTCGCCAAACGCACCTACGACATGTGGCTCAAGAACACGTCGGTCGTGTCGGCTGACGGCGGAACGTTTCGCATCGGGGTGCCGAGCAAGCTCGCCAAAGACTGGCTCGAGGACAGATTCTCCGGTTTGATTCAGGAGACGCTGCAGGCGGTCACCGGCTCCGAGGTCGCAATCGATTTTGTGATCGCTCCTTCCGGACACCGTCCCGCGCATGCGCTGGTTGACGGTGACGAAGACCACGTCGGCGAGAACGGCCACACCAGCGGCGTGGAACCCGCGATCGAAGCCCCCACCGTCGCGCCGTCCGAGCTGAACGGACGCTTTCGTTTCTCTTCATTCGTGGTCGGTCACAACTCGCAGTTCGCGCACGCGGCGGCGAAGGCGGTCGCTGAAGCGCCTGGCGACAGCTACAACCCGCTCTTCCTTTATGGAGGAGTGGGGCTGGGGAAGACGCACCTCATGCACGCCATCGGCCACGAGGTGCACGACCGCTTTCCTCGCAAGCGTGTTGTTTACCGGACCTCTGAGCAGTTCACCAACGAGGTCATCAGCTCCATCGCCACAGCGCGGATGGGAGAGTTCCGCCACAAGTACCGCACCGTCGACGTTCTTCTCATCGACGACGTGCAGTTCCTCGCCGGCAAGGACCGCACCAAAGAAGAGTTCTTCCACACCTTCAACGCGCTGCACGAGATCAACAAGCAGATCGTCATCTCGTCGGACCGCCCGCCAAAAGAGATTCCGACTCTCGAGGACCGTCTGCGCTCGCGATTCGAGTGGGGTCTCATCGCGGACATCCAGCCCCCGGACTTCGAGACCCGGCTCGCAATCCTCCACTCCAAGCTGGGCAGCAACGGCAGCCTCATCCCAGAGGAGGTCCTCAGCTTCATTGCGCACAAAGTCCAGCGCAACATCCGCGAGCTCGAGGGCGCTCTGACGCGGGTGCAGGCCTTCGCCGCGGTGCATCAAAGACCCCTCGACGAAGAGGAAGCTGCGCGGCTTTTGTCCGACATCATTCCGGCCGGCACACGCAAACCGATCAACGTCGAGCGGATTCAGGTGCTTGTCGCCGACTACTACAACGTCACGCTCGAGGACATGAAAGGCAAGCGCCGCGACAAGCACATCGTGTTCCCACGCCAGGTGGCGATGTACCTCGTCCGAGAGGAAACGCCATCTTCACTGCCGGCAATCGGCAAGGCGTTCGGAGGTCGCGACCACACGACCGCACTGCACTCGATCGAGAAGATCGCCAACGAGCTGAAGGAAGACGAGCGCCTCCGGTACGAGGTGCAGTCGATCCGCGAGAAGCTTTACGCGCAGTGATCAACGCGCTGTCCACAGTTTTGGAGAAGAGACTTGGGATTCGGCTGGGATGGACTTCTGGCGGTCACTTTCTCCCTGTCGATTCCACAGCGGCTCAGCCTGACGACGCCGATTCCGCAGACCTTATCCACGGACGATTTCGATCTGTAAATGATCTCGACATCCACAGTCTGCACAGCGCTTACTGTTATCGGTTACGAATGACTTCAATCGGGAGAATCTCTATCAACGGGGGACAACAGTAGTGAATGCCAAAGTTCTTGCTACTCAGATGAAGGTGACGTGCAGGCCTGCGGTGTTGGGTCAGGCGCTTCAGGTGGTGTCGCGAGCAATCTCCAGCCGGACGACCCTCCCGATCCTGAACAACATCCTCATCGAGACGACGTCAGAGGGCCTTGCGCTCACCGCCACCAACCTGGAGATTGGCATTCGCAAGGTGGTCCCCGCCGAGGTGGCAGCCGAGGGTTCGACGACAGCGCCGGCGAGGCTGCTGACCGATTTCGTCGGCACGCTTCCTGACGACGACCTCGAGATGACGCTCGACGCGGGCACTCAGTCTCTTAACCTCCGGTGCGCTCGCTTCGACACGCACATCAAGTGCATCGAGGCCGAGGAGTTTCCGCCTGGACCGAGGCCCGACGAAGGCGACCGGCTCGAGGTGGCGCTCGACGACCTTGTCAGTGCCGTGGAGCAGACGCAGATGGCGGCCTCGACCGACGAAGCGCGACCCGTCCTTACGGGCGTGCTCGTGCAGGTACAGGGCGGCGGCCTCACGCTGGCGGCGACCGATGGCCACCGCCTCGCCGTCCGCAAGCTGGCGGCCGCCGGACCGACCGACCTCGAAGCGAGCCTGATCGTGCCGGCGCGGGCGCTGGCCGAGCTTTCGAGAGTTCTGAAAGGCGAACCGGGAAAGGTCGAGGTGATCATCTCCAAGGCCCGCAACCAGGTGTTCTTCCGTGCCGGCAGCTCCGAGCTGACCTCCCGCCCCATCGATGGAAAGTATCCAAACTACGCACAAGTTATCCCCAGCAAGAGCTCGACGTCAGTGCGCGTGCCGACCGGCGAGCTCACGCAAACCGTGCGCGCGGTGTCGCTTTTCGCGCGCGACAGTGCGAACGTGATTCGCGTCAAAGCCCAGGCTCGAGCCCTCACCCTCTCCGCCACCACCAACGAGGTGGGCGACAGCAAGGCCGAGATGACCGCCGACGTCGACGGTTCTGACATTCAGATCGCTTTCAATGCCCGCTACGTCCTGGACGCCCTCGGAGTGATCGGAGAGGACGAGGTCGAGCTGCTGTTCGACGGACCTCTCAGCCCGGGGCTGATGAGACCGCCGGGCAA
>DATEGL010000195.1:0-4061 GCA_035280145.1 Candidatus Dormiibacterota bacterium
GGCTGGCTTGATAATCGAAGCCTTCTGGATGTTGCGAACGCGTAACCGGCTTCAAAATGCCTCCGTTTGAGCATGCACGGGCTGAACGGCCAGTGAGCGACTCGTCGCGCGACGAAGAGCGCGAGCTCGTCGAGCGCGCCAGGCGGGACCCGCGCGAGTTTGGGTCGCTCTACGACCGGCACTTTCAGCAGATCTACCGGTTCGTGTACTCAAGAGTGAGGGAACAAACAGCAGCAGAAGACGTCACTTCGGAAGTCTTCATGAAGGCTCTGAAGGCCATGCCCCGATATCAGGACACGGGGCGGCCGTTTGCTGCCTGGCTGTATCAGATCGCGGTCAACGCAATCGCCGATCGATACCGCACGCTGCGCGTGGCCCAGCCGCTGGACGACTTCCATGACCTCTCGGTCGCCGGTCCCGCCCTCGAAGACCTTGCCGCCCACCGCGACGAGGTGCGCCGGATCTGGTCCCTCGTCGAATCGCTTCCCCACCAGCAGCGGACGGCGCTGGTGCTCAAGTTCCAGGAAGACATGAAGATCGACGACATCGCCGTCGCCATGGGCAAGACGGCCGGCGCGGTCAAGTTGCTCATTCATCGCGGCGTGACAAGGCTGCGCGAGGACGCCCTGACCTTGAGGCCCGTGGAATGAACTCCTACCACGACCCCGAGCTAGACGACGTCCTCCAGGACGAAGAGCTGCGCCACCTCGCCACTGTGCTGCACTCGGCGGGGCGGCGGGATCCGCCTGTCGACGACGCCTTCCGCACTGCACTTCGGCGCCAGCTGATGCAGCAGGCGTGGGCGATGGCCGAGGGCCGCGAGAGGTGGTGGCGCCGTCTGTTCGCGCCGCCGGGCCTGGCGTGGGTCGGGGCCACCGCCGGCCTGGTTCTGATCGCGGCCGTCGTCGTAGCGACCGCGCTCCAGCAGCCGGGCGGGTTGAACACCGTCTACGTTGCGAGCCCGGTCGACGGCAACCGCAGCGTTCCGCTACAGCAGCCGATCCTCGTCGCGTTCAACCAGCCGATGGACCACCAGACGACGCAGGACGCGGTGCAGATAACGCCCGCGACCAGCGTGGCCTACTCGTGGGACTCGCAGAGCCGCACCCTCGCGGTGCAGCCGGTCGGCGGCAACCTGGCCCCGAACACCCAGTACCAGGTGACGATCGGTGCCGGCGCGCGCACGCAGGCCGGACAGCCGCTCGCCACGCCACAGACCATCACCTTCGTCACCCAACCTCCGCCCACCCCGACCCCTCTGCCAACCGTCCGTCCAAGCCCTACGAACCCTCTCGGCGAGAAACCGATCGCGAGCCTGAACGGCGCGAACACGCTGTCGGCGCGGTGGTCGTCCGACTCGTCGTCGCTCTACTACCTCGACGGCAAAGGCGCCCTGGTCGTGGTGGCCATCAAGGACGGGACGGCAACGGTCGTCGCTCCCGACGGTGCGTCCTCGCCATCGCTCTCGCTCGCGGGCGACAGGCTCGCCTACCTGCGCGGCGGGAAGATCGAGATCCTCGATCGCGCTGCCGGCAAGACGGATGAGCTGACGGTCACCCCGACCCCGCTGCTGGTGGGCTGGAGCAAGGACAGGGTCCTCTGGGTGGCGGCGGACGGGGTCTACGCCCAGAGCGGCGAGAAGTCAGCGAAGCAGTTGGTGCCGCTTGCCGCCGGCGCCAGCGCGCTGTCGATCGCTCCGGACGGAGCGCACGTCGTTTATCGCCAGGACGCGAACCTCTTCATTCTCGACCTCGCTAGCGGGAACATCACGCAGCTGGGCCAGACCAACACCGACTTTGCCGGCTGGTCGCCGAATGGCGCCTTCCTGATGTTCACGAGCGGAGACACGATCGCCGTCGCCGACCCCCAGGGAACGACCCAGGCCACGATCCCGTCCGGCGATGCGAGCTGGTCCACCCAGGACGCGATCTTGCTGGGCAGCGACACCCAGCTCTACCAGCTCTGGTCGGACGGCACCGGCGGCACCAAGGTCGTCACAGGCACTTATCGCTCACCTTTGTGGGCGCCCAACGGCACGGCGTTCGTGTTCGTGCGCGGCGGCAATATCTGGACCGGCGTGGTTCCGGGATTGGCGCCGAAGCCGACGCCGGTCGACGAAGCCGGCAAGGTCGTGAGCGCTTTCATGGACGCGCGAGTGAAGGGCCAGACCAACGAAGCGATGCAGTTGCTCGACCAGGGTGGCAAGAAGGCGTACGGCAGCGAGGGCGGCCTCAGCCTCCTCATTCCGGAGGATCCGCACCTCTCGCGGTACTACGTGCTGACCGCCGAGCAGGTCGGCTCGAAGCCGGACACCGTGCAAGTGGTCGTGCGGCTGGTCCTGAGCCATGGAAAGCTCGATGTGCGCACCTTTGAGGAGACGCTCACGCTGGTGCGCGAGACGAAGAGCAAGCTGTTCTTCATCGATCAGGCCGGCGGTGCACCGCGCCACGACCTTGGAAAGGGCGCCCAGGTCGTGGGCGTAGAGATCACAGGCGACACCGTAAAGGTCACGTTCGACAGCGACCTCGACCCCGGCACCGTCAGCGGCGGGATCCACATCCTCGACTCGAAGGGCAGGCAGCTCGACACGTCAGCTACGTACAGCAATCGCATCGTCACGCTCAGCGGCTTTGACCTCAAAGAGGACGGGCAGTACCGCCTCGTGGTGCTGACTGCGGTCCGTGACGTGTTGGGCCAGAACATCCCGGCCGAGTACGACCTGGACCTGATCGGACCTGTCGCAGCGAAGCACGGCAACCAGGGCGGCAACGCAGCGGCTCTGGCCGGCCCTTCGCCGACGCCGACCCTGTCACAGAGCCCGGCACCGGCGCCGCCGCAGAGCCAGAGCAGCTAGAAGGGAGGCTCGACCTCCACCTTCGCGGCCCTGGCCAGCCGCTCGGCGATCCGTAGCAGCAGCCGAACCTCGCCGTCGCGGAGCTCCAGCAACTCAGGTGGCGCGACGGCGATCGCGTCGTCCATCTTCCGCCACGTCTCGCGTCCCCTTTCAGTCAGTTCCAGGATCTTGACCCGGCGATCGTCGTTCGAAGATCGCCTCACCACGTCGCCGCGCGACTCGAGACGATCGACGATGTCAGTGACCCAGCCAGGGTCGACGTCCATTCGCGCCACGAGCTGGGACATCGGCCCGGGATCCATGCGCGCGAGCTCGTCCAGGAAATGACCCATCACAGGACTGAGACCCATTTCCGAAAGCCGAGCCCCCACCTCCTCCATATGCTTCTCACCCACCTTGATCAGCAGCCGCCAGGCTTGCTGCGCCCTGTCCTGCTTGCTCATTCGTACCCGTGCGAGGTGGCGCTCATGAGCTCGAGCGAGTCGGGACCGTGGTTCCCTTCCCATACCTCCCCTAATAATAGCGATGCGCCAATAGTTGACAAGTGCCAATTATTGGCTCTACACTAAGGCCGTTATGAGACAAGCAGTGCGGGTAGAGGGGATTTCCAGATCGTTCGGCAAGACGGTCGCCCTGGCACGTGTCGACCTGGACGTGCCCGAAGGAGTGGTCTACGGGCTGCTCGGACCCAACGGCGCAGGCAAGACCACGATGGTCCGTATCCTCACCACGTTGCTCCAGCCAGGCGGCGGTCGAGCCTACGTCGGCGGTCACGACGTGGTGCGCCAGGCGGAGTCGGTGCGGCGGATGATCGGTCTTACCGGCCAGTACGCGGCCCTTGACGAGGCTCTCACCGGCACAGAGAACCTCGTCTTGATCGCGCGCCTGCACGGGATGCGCTCGGCGGAGGCACGGCGGCGTGCGGCGGAGCTGATCGGCTATGTCGGGTTGACCGAGGCGGCCAACCGCTCCGTACGAACGTACTCGGGCGGCATGCGCAGACGGGTCGACCTGGCGGCAAGCCTGATCGGCAGACCGCGCGTCCTGTTCCTCGACGAGCCGACCGCTGGTCTCGACCCGGCGAGCCGCGTCACCGTGTGGGAGATGGTCGCCTCGACGGTGCGTGACGGTGCGACGGTCCTGCTCACGAGCCAGTACCTCGAGGAGGTGGACCGCCTCGCGTCGCGGATCGCGGTGCTGGATCGCG